>NZ_JBPQTX010000285.1:0-9093 GCF_051386555.1 Streptomyces sp. URMC 126 | reverse complement strand
GCCCCAGCCCCGCCCCTTCCCGTTTCCTGCGGGGGCTGCCCCCCCGCACCCCCGAAACCGTGCTCCGCACGGTTGTCCTCAAACGCCGGACGGGCTGAATGGGGTTACCGAGGTGAGACGAAACCCGTCTCGTACGCCGCCACCACCGCCTGCGTCCGGTCACGGACGCCGAGCTTGGACAGGACCCCCGCCACGTACGTCTTCACCGTCGCCGCGCCCAGGAACAGCCGTTCCGCGATCTCCGCGTTGGAGAGACCCTCGGCCATCAGCCGCAGGACCTCCGCCTCGCGGTCGGAGAGGCGGGCGCGGAGGCGGTCGGCGTCGGCGCGGGTGGTGCGTTCGGCGGCGTGGGCGGCGGCCAGGGAGCGGACGGCGGCGGGGAAGAGGAGGGAGTCGCTGCGGGCCACCAGGCGGACGGCGTCCACGAGTTCGTCGGCCCCGGCCCGCTTGAGGAGGAAGCCGGACGCGCCGGCGCGCAGGGCGTCGTACACGTAGCTGTCGTTCTCGAAGGTGGTGACGACGATGACGCGCGGCGGGTCGTCCATGGTCGTCAGGATGCGTTCGGTGGCCCGGATGCCGTCGACCTCGGGCATCCGGACGTCCATCAGCACGATGTCCGGGCGCACGGCGCGGGTGACGGACAGGGCCTCGACGCCGGTCGCGGCCTCGCCGACGACCTCCATACCCGGTTCGGCGCCCAGGATGGCGCACAGGGCGGTGCGGACCATGCGTTCGTCGTCGGCGACGACGATACGGAGCGGGGTGCTCATCGGGCGGCACCGCCCAGCGGCAGGCGGACTGACAGCCGCCACACGCCGTCCCGCGCGCCCGCGGTGCTGGTGCCGCGCAGCAGGCGGGCGCGCTCGGCGATGCCGGTCAGCCCGCGACCGCCGCCGCCGCGGGTACGGGCGGGGGTGCGCCCGACGGGGTTCTCCAAGACGACCTCCAGGGTCTCGCTGTCGGTGGTGACGCGGAGCCGCACGGGCACGGGGCCCGCGTGGCGCAGGGCGTTGGTCAGGCCCTCCTGGACGATCCGGTACGCCTCGCGGGAGACGACGGGCGGCAGCGCCGCCAGCCCCTCCGGCGCGGTCACGTCGACCGTGCCGCCGGCGGCACGGGTGCGTTCCACGAGCGCGTCCAGGTCGGCCAGGGTCGGGGCGGGCGCGGTGGAGGCCGGGCCGTCCTCGCGCAAGAGGCCCAGGACCGTGTCCAGTTCGCCGACCGCCTCGCGGGTGGTCTCCTCGATCGAGGCGAGCGCCCGGCGGGCGAAGGCGGGGTCGCGGTCGAGGACCCGGCGGGCGGCACTGGCCTGGAGGAGGACCGCGCTCAGCGCGTGGCCGACGGAGTCGTGCAGCTCGCGGGCGAGTCGGTTGCGCAGGGCGAGTTCGTGGGCCCGCCGTTCGGCCGCCGCCAGGCGGTCGGCCGGGGTCGGGCCGAGCAGGACGGGCGCGCAGCGCGCCAGCAGGGCGCCGGCCGCCCGGGACACGGCCAGGAGCAGCGCCAGCAGCCCCAGCCCGGCCAGGGGTGCCAGCAGCGGCAGCAACGGGCCGCCGAACAAGCGGAACCAGGGCAGCCGGCCGGGCGCGTCCGGATCCAGCAGCGGCATCGCGCCCAGTGCGACGGCGGCGGGCGGCGCGGCCAGGGACATGCCGCTGACGATGCCGCCGAGCGCCACGTGCAGGGTGAAGTAGAGGGCGGGACGCACGCGTTCGCGCCAGGTGCGGGCCGGGCCGGTGGCGAGCTCGGCCTCCCCGACGCCGCACAGGGCGCGCGCGGTGGCGCTCTCCAGCGGGCGGATCAGCGGGAAGAGCAGCGCCGAGAGGGCGGCGAGGGGCAGCGCGGCGGCGAAGGTGGTGAGCTGCGTGAGCGGGGAGAGGAACGCGGTGCCTCCTCCGCCCCGCCGGGCGACCGACAGGAGCACGTTGGCCGCCAGGAAGTACGGCATCACCAGGGCGCCGCCGATCAGCAGGTGCACCCAGCCCAGCCGCGCGCGGCGGCCGAGCAGGGCGCTCAGCGGGCGCATCGCCGGGTGGCTTGCCCGACCGGTCGGTGGACGGCCCGGTGGGCGCTCCCGTTGCCCGGCGCGCGGGGCGGGCGCGGCCGCGGAACGAGCAGCGAGCGGAGCGTGTGGTTCCGGATTCGGGGCCGGAGAGGGTACGGCGGGTGCGGGGGCGCACGGATCCGGGCGCGAGCCGTTCGTCACGGCGTAGCGCGGACGTACGGGCGCGCGTGCGCGGGCGGCCGTGCGCCCACCGGCGGTCTGTCGATCACGGGCACAGCGTAGGCGACGGACGGAAGTCCGGCGGAGGCGAGCCCGCTCGCCGCCGGCCCGCCGCCCGACTCGGTGTCAGAACGGCCACAGCAGCGCCTCGATGAGCGGCGAGGACTGGACGGGGCAGTGCGGCATGGTCCACTTTCGACACCACACGCGACCACCCGATCATCCGAGGAGTGCACGTGAACGATCTCCACGCCGCCCGGCAGGGCGGCCCCGGCGCCCTGGACTCGATATTGCGCATCGCCTTCGGCTTCCAGGCGTCGAAGGTGCTGTTCTCCGCCGTCCGCTTCGGGGTCTTCACGGAACTGGCCCGGGCCGGAACCCCGTTGACCGCCGAGGAACTGCGCGTCCGCACCGGCCTGCACCCGCGCGCCGCCCGGGACTTCTTCGACGCGCTGGTGGCCCTCGGCCTGCTGGACCGCGGCCCCGGGCCCGACGGCGCGTACGCCAACACCCCCGTCACCGCCCGCTACCTGGACCGCGGCAGCCCCGACTATGTGGGCTCCGCCCTGGAGATGTACGACAACCGGCTCTACGGGTTCTGGGGCAGCCTCGCCGACGGGCTGCGCACCGGCGAGCCGCAGAACGAGATCAAGGACGGCGGAGAGCTGTTCGGGACCCTCTACAAGGACCCGGAGCGGCTGGCCTCCTTCCAGCAGGCGATGACCGGGCTCACCATGCGTTCCGCGGACGCCCTCGCCGAGGCCGTGGACTGGTCCGCCCACCGCACCGTCGCCGACATCGGCTGCGCCGAGGGCGCCATGCTCAGCCACCTCCTCCACCGCCACCCGCACCTGCGCGGCACCGGCTTCGACCTGGCGGCCGTCCGCGGCAACTTCGAGCGCCACCGCGAGCGCCGCGGCCCCGCCGACCGGCTGGTGTTCACGGCAGGGGACTTCTTCGCGGACCCGCTGCCCCGCGCCGACGTCCTGCTCTTCGGCCACATCCTGCACGACTGGGACCTGCCCACGAAGCGGATGCTGCTGCGCAAGGCGTACGAGGCCCTGCCGGAGGGCGGGCTCGTCGTCGTCCACGAGAGCTTCATCGACGACGACCGGCGGGAGAACCTGACCGGGCTGCTCGGCAGCCTCAACATGCTCATCGAGACCCCGGGCGGCTTCGACTGCACCGCCGCCGACTGCCGGGGCTGGCTCGCGGAGGCGGGCTTCCGGGAGACGTGGTCGCGGCACCTGGCGGGCGCGGAGACGATGGTCGCCGGCCGCAAGTGACCGCGGCGGGCGGGGCGGGGCGCCGGGCGTCCGGAGGGACGCGGGTGCCCGCCGTGACCCCCGGCACTTGCGGCGACGCATCCGGACGGGAGACTGGCGGGGACCGACCGCCGCCCGCGGGAACCGGACGCGTCCGTACCGCCGGTGGCGCGGTGACGCCTGCCGGACGGGAGAGGACATGACGCACGACAGCACGGTGCTGCACATCAAGGGACGGGTGCTCACCGGCCGGGACCCCGACGGCGGGGTGCGCGACGAGATGTGGGTGACCGGCGGGCGGATCACCTTCGACCGCCCGGCGGGCGCCCGGGACGTCACCACCGTCGAGGGCTGGGCGCTGCCCGGCCTGGTGGACGCCCACTGCCACGTCGGCCTGGACGCGCACGGCGCGGTCGACGCGGCGACGGCCGAGAAGCAGGCGGTGACCGAACGCGAGGCGGGCGCCCTGCTGCTGCGGGACGCCGGTTCCCCGTCCGACACCCGGTGGATCGACGACCGGGAGGACCTGCCGCGCATCATCCGCGCCGGCCGCCACATCGCCCGTACCCGCCGCTACATCCGCAACTACGCCCACGAGATCGAGCCCGAGGACCTGGTGGCGTACGTGGCGCGGGAGGCGCGGCGCGGCGACGGCTGGGTCAAGCTGGTGGGCGACTGGATCGACCGGGAGACCGGCGACCTGGCCGCCTGCTGGCCGCGCGGCGAGGTCGAGGCGGCCATCGCCGAGGCGCACCGGCTGGGCGCCCGGGTGACGGCGCACTGCTTCGCGGAGGAGTCGCTGGCGCCGCTGGTGGAGGCGGGGATCGACTGTATCGAGCACGCGACCGGGCTGACCGAGGAGACGATCCCGCTGTTCGCCGAGCGCGGTGTGGCGATCGTGCCGACGCTCGTCAACATCGCCACGTTCCCGAAGCTAGCGGAGGGCGGGGAGAAGAAGTTCCCGCGCTGGGCGGACCATATGCGGCGGCTGCACGAGCGCCGCTACCGGACGGTGGGCGCCGCGTACGACGCCGGCATTCCCGTCTACGTGGGGACGGACGCGGGCGGTTCGCTCGCCCACGGCCTGGTGGCCCAGGAGGTCGGCGAGCTGGTGAAGGCCGGGCTGCCGGCCCGGGCCGCGCTCGCCGCGGCGACCTGGGGAGCGCGCGCGTGGCTGGGACGTCCGGGGCTGGAGGAAGGCGCGCCGGCGGACGTCGTGGTGTACGAGGCGGACCCCCGGGAGGACGTCCGGGTGCTGGCGGCGCCGCGCCGGGTCGTCCTGCGGGGACGAGTGGTGGGCTGAGCGATGGGCTGAGGCGGCGAGAGCCCGGGGGCGGAGCCGCACTCCTGTTGCGCCTGCTTCGAACTGGCTGACGGAAACCACCCGTTGGGATGAACTCCCTCAAGAACGCTCGCCGTTCACCCGTCCGGGAACGACCATGACGTGGTCGACGCCGACGGCGCGTGATGTCCCCCATCGGCGCGCCGTCGGCTCCTTTCTCTCGTGGGGAGTTCCACACCCGTGTCCAGCACCACCAGCCCTTCCTTCGGCATGCCCGTTTCCCGGCGGACGGGCGCGCTGTCCGCGACCGCCGTGGCCACCGTGACCGCGCTCACCGCGCTGTCGGGGGCCACCGTCGGCGCCGCCCCCGCCCACGCCACCGGCGGTCACCGCACGGGCCGGGCCGACGCCGTCGTCCTCCGGGCCGGCCTCGACGTCTCGCTGCTCGACAAGACCGTCCGGGTGCCGGTCAACGCGTCCCTCGACGACGTCCACGCCCCGGGGAACGCGGCCCGCACCGCGCTCTCCGTGCGCGTCGGCGGCGCCGAGCGCGGCCGGCCCGTGGAACTGCTCCGCGCCGACGCGGCCACCGCCCGCGCCACGGCCGACGACCGTACGGCGACGGGCCGCGCCGAACTCGTCCACGCCAAGGTGCACGTCCCCGGTCTGCCGCTGCTCTCCCTGATCGAGGTCCGGCAGGTCACCTCGGAGGCCGTCTGCCGGGCGGGGCGGCGGCCCACGGCCACCGCGAACCTGCTCGGCCCGGTGACCGTCCTCGGGAAGAAGGTCACCCTGCGCACCGGCGGCACGACCGACGTCGACGTGCCGGGCGTCGGCCGGGTCCGCCTCGACCTGTCCAAGACCGTCACCACCTCGCGCACCGGCACCGCGGCCGCCCTCGAACTGGCCGTGGACGTCAACCCGCTGAAACTCAACGTCGCCGAGGTGCACGGCCGCGTCACCCTCGTCAAGGCCGGCTGCCAAGCCCCGGCGGGCCCGGGCGAGCCGGCCGCCGAACCGCCGGCCCCCGCGAAGCGCTCCCCCGGCCCGAAGCCCACCCACGCCGACCCCGCCCACACCGACGTCAAGCCGCAGACGGTCGCCGACAAACGCGACCTCGCCGAGACCGGCGGCTCCTCCGCCACCCCCTGGATCGCCGGCGCGGCCGGCCTGCTCGTCGTCGGAGGAGGCGGCGCCGTCATCGCGGCCCGCCGCCGGACGGCGGCGCGCGAACGCGGCTGAGGGGAGACGGCGCGGGGCGGGGCCCGGGCGGGAACGGCACAGGGCCAACGGCTGCCCGCACATAGCCGTTCGGGCCCCGCCCGGGCCGCCGCCCGACGGCCCCGAGCGATCCGTCCTGGGGCGGTGCCGCCGTCGGGGCCGGCCTCGCGGCCCTCGGCGGTGTGTACGCCGTCCGTGCCCGGCGGCGCCGGGGCGCTCGCCCGGTCTGACCGCCCCTCAGCCCTCCGCCAGCGCCTTCTCCAGGGCCTCCGCGAAGCGGTCCGTCGTCGCGCGGTCGCGGACCGCGAGGCGGAGGTAGTCGGGGCCCAGGCCGGGGAAGGTGTCGCCGCGGCGGACGGCGAAGCCGAGGCCGCGGAGGCGCGTGCGGACGGCGGTGGCGTGGGGAAGGCGGATCAGGAGGAAGGGGCCGGCCGCCGGCGAACAGACCGTCACCGAGGGGAACATGGACAGGCGGTACTCCAAGTGCGCCCGGTCCGAGGCGATGCGGTGGGCCGTGTGGGCGGCCTCCGCGAGGGCCGGGGGCGCGCTGCACGCCTCGGCCGCCACCAGCGCGGGGGACGACACCGGCCACAGCGGCTGCGCCCGTTCGAGCCGGGCGACCGTCCCCGGTGACGCCAGGACGTAGCCGACCCGCAGGCCGGCCAGGCCCCAGGTCTTGGTGAGGCTGCGGAGGACGACCAGCCCGGGCAGGTCCGTACGGGACGCCAGGGACTCGCCCTCGCCCGGTACCGCGTCCATGAACGCCTCGTCCACCACCAGCGTCCGCCCCGGGCGGGCCAGCCGGGCCAGGGTCGTGGCCGGGTGCAGGACGGACGTGGGGTTGGTCGGGTTGCCGACGACGACCAGGTCCGCGTCGGAGGGGACCGCGCGCGGGTCCAGCCGGAAGCCGTCGGCCGCGTCGAGCACCACCCGCTCCACGGTGTGCCCGGCGTCCCGCAGGGCCGCCTCCGGCTCGGTGAACTGCGGGTGCACCACGACCGGGCGGCGCGCCGGCAGTGCCCGGGCGATGAGCACGAACGCCTCGGCCGCGCCGGCCGTCAGCAGCACCCGCTCCTCCGGCAGCCCGTGCCGGGCCGCGACCGCGCGGCGGGCCGCCCGGCCGTCCGGGTAGGCGGCGAGGGAGTCGACGGAGGCGGCGATGCGCTCGCGCAGCCACGACGGCGGTGTGCCCGCCCGGACGTTGACCGCCAGATCCGTCAACTCGTCGCCCATGCCGCGTACTTCGGCGTCCCCGTGGTGGCGCAGGTCGGGCTCGGGGGATATGTGCATGGGCGGGGATACCTTCTCGCTGTGCGGTGTTCCGGCGGCGCTCCGGCGAATGTTCCGGTGGGGGAGACGTTACCGGGTCGTGGAGGCGCGGACGCGCGCTCCCTCCCCGCCGTCCGGGCCCGGGAGACGGGCGGTCGGGAGACGGAGAAGAGGGGGCCGGCGGGTCCGGTCGGCGGAGGCCGCCGTGTCGTCGCCCTCAGGCGCCGCCGCCGATCGTAGGATCGCCCCCGGCGTGACCGAAATGTCGGATCACATGGTGGTATGTCCAGGCTGGAGGGTGACGGTGGTGAACGGATCCGCTGCGGCGGCCGACGGGACGGCCGGGCCGGTCGTCCGGGTGCCCGTGGCCCTCCGGGTGAACGGCACCGAACGGCGGATCGAGGTGGACACCCGCACCTCGCTGCTGGACGCCCTCCGCGACGCCCTGGCGCTGACCGGCACGAAGAAGGGCTGCGACCAGGGCCAGTGCGGGGCCTGCACGGTGCACCTCGACGGCAAGCGGGTGCTCTCCTGCCTCACCCTCGCGGCGAGCGCCGACGGCCGTGAGGTCTGGACGATCGAGGGCCTGGAGCGGGACGGCGTGCCGCATCCGGTGCAGGAGGCGTTCGCCCGCCACGATGCCCTCCAGTGCGGTTACTGCACCCCGGGTCAGATCATGTCGGCCGTCGCCCTGATCGAGGAGGGCCGGGCCGGCTCGGACGACGACGTCCGCGAGTACATGAGCGGCAACCTCTGCCGCTGCGGCGCCTACCCGCACATCGTCGCCGCGATCCGCGAGGCCGCCGCCGGAGGCCCGCGTGCGTAGCTGCGCGTACGTCCGGGCCGCGAGCGTCGAGGAGGCGGTCGCCGAAGTCGCCGCGGACCCCGAGGCCGCCTACCTCGCCGGCGGCACCACCCAGGTGGACCTGATGCGGGACGAGGTGTTCCGGCCCGCCCGGCTGGTGGACGTCACCCGGCTGCCCCTGCGGGGAGTCCGGCGCGACGGCGGCGTGCTCGTCGCCGGCGCGCTGACCACCATGGAGGAGCTCGCCGCCCACGAGGACGTGACCGCCCGGCTGCCGCTGGTACGGGAGGCCCTGCTGCGCGGCGCCTCGCCGCAACTGCGGCACATGGCCACCCTCGGCGGCAACCTCCTCCAGCGCACCCGCTGCCGCTACTACCGCGACCCGAGCCAGGCCTGCAACAAGCGCGAGCCGGGCGCCGGCTGCGCCGCGCTCGACGGCCACCACCGCACGCACGCCGTCCTCGGCACCAGCCCGCACTGCATCGCCACCCACCCGTCCGACCTGGCCGTCGCCCTGCTCGCGCTGGACGCCTCCGTGCGCGTCCACGGGCCGGACGGCGAACGGACGCTGCCGCTGACGGAGTTCTACCGGACGCCGGGTGCCACCCCGCACGTCGAGAACGCCCTGGCACACGGCGAGCTGATCACCCACCTGGAGATCCCGCTGCTGCCGGCGGGGGCCCGCTCGGGCTATCTGAAGGTCCGGGACCGGGCCAGCTACGAGTTCGCGCTCGCCTCCGTGGCCGCCGCCCTGGTCCTCGACGGCGGGCGGATCCGCTCCGCCCGGCTCGCCCTCGGCGGCGTCGGCACCGTCCCCTGGCGCGTGCCCCGCGCCGAGGAAGCGCTGCTCGGCGCGCGGCCCGAGCGGGGCGTCTTCGAGGCGGCGGCGGAGGCCGCCCTGGCGGGCGCCGAGGGCCGGCCCGACAACGGCTTCAAGATCGAGCTCGGCCGGCGGGCGGTCGTCCGGATGCTGAGCACTCTGGCGGAGGAGGGCGGGTCATGACGCGGGTACGGGCCGAGGGGGGAGAGC
>NZ_JBPQTX010000284.1:0-9149 GCF_051386555.1 Streptomyces sp. URMC 126 | reverse complement strand
CCGAACCGAATTCCGGCATGCCGAAATCAATCCCGTTCAGGGGCCGTGCAGTAGTGGATCCCGCCGAGTGGCGTGAAATGCCGCCCGGAGCCATACGGCTTCGCGGCAGCTCGGAGTACATTACGGATCCCGCGTACCCGTGTCAACCCCCGCCCCAGCCCTGCGTGACAGCCGGGTCAGTCGAGGTCCCTGAGGCGTCCGCCGGCGTCCGGCTGGGCCGTTTCCACGCGGCGGAGCAGCCGGATCAGGAGCTCGCCGAGCTTGCCGCGGTCCTCGCCGGAGAGGTCTTGGAGGAGTTCCTCCTCGAAGACGGAGGCGAGCCGCATCGCGGCCAGCCACTTCTCCCGGCCGTCCTCTGTAATGCCGACGATGACGCGGACGCGGTTGTTGCCGTCACGCTCGCGGGTGACAAGGCCCTCCGCGACCATGCGGTCGATGCGGTGGGTCATGGCGGCCGGGGTCAGGCCCAGCCGCTTCGCCAGGTCGCCCGGGCCCAGACGGTAGGGGTGGCCGGCGAGGACGAGTGCCTTGAGGACCTCCCACTCCGCGTTGCTGATCCCCAGCTCGGCGGTTTGCCTGCCATAGGCGACGTTCATGCGTCGGTTGAGCCGGCTGAGGGCCGAGACGACCTTCTCCACCTGGGGATCAAGGTCCTGGAACTCGCGCTGGTAGGCGGCGATCTGCTCTTCGAGGCTCGGCTCGGCGGAGCCGGGGGTGTCGGCCATGGGCCGCAGTATGACACGGCCCCTTGCCGCTAAAGCCCTTTGATGTGTACTCTTTAGCTTCGAAGTTTACGTCTGAAGTCTTCAGGCCTGGACTGTTGCCCCTTGGGCCATCAGGACCGCCCGGTCCCCGGCCCAAGGGGCACAGTTCGGGCCCGTTTCACGTGATCAAGGAAAAGGAAGGTGAGTGTGACCACCGCGATGGGCGCGGCACTGCGCCGGATCCAGCTGGGCAACGCGCTGAGTGCGTTCGGCAACGGCTTCACGGTCCCGTTCCTGTTCATCTATGTGTCGCAGGTGCGGAACCTCGGTGCGAGTACGGCGGGTGTCGTGCTCGCGACGTTCGCCGTGGCCGCGTTGTTCGTGCTGCCCTTCGTCGGGCGGGTGATCGACCGACGGGGCCCCCTGCCCGTCGCCGTCGCGGGTACGGTGTCGGCCGCCGCCGGCTCCATGGGTCTCGGACTGGCCGACAGTGAGGTCCTCGTGGTCGCGGCCGCCGCCGCGCTCGGTGCCGGTATCGCGATCGTCCAGCCGTCGCTGGCCACGATGATCGTCTGGTGCTCGACGACGACCACCCGTTCGCGGGCGTTCGCCACGCAGTTCTTCCTCAACAACCTCGGCCTCGGCGTCGGTGGTCTGCTGGGCGGCCAGCTCGTGGACACCTCCGACCCGTCGAGCTTCGTCCGGCTGTTCGCCATCGAGGCCGTGATGTTCCTGGTGCTGGGCGCCACCATCGCCACCGTGCGGCTGCCGAAGGCGCCGCGGGTGGAGGACGCGATGCCGACGGACGGTGCCCCGCGGAACGGCTGGCGGGTGCTGCTCGCCGACCGGGCGATGGTGCAGCTGTGCGTGCTGGGCTTCGTGATGTTCTTCGCCTGCTACGGACAGTTCGAGTCGGGTCTGTCCGCGTTCGCCGTTGAGGTCACGCGGATCTCGCCGGCGACGCTCGGCATGGCCCTGGCGGCGAACACGATGGCGATCGTGCTGACGCAGTTCGTGGTGCTGCGGCTGGTCGAGCGGCGCCGGCGGAGCCGGGTCATCGCCCTGGTCGGCCTCATATGGGCGGTGGCCTGGGTGGCGGCCGGGGTCTCCGGTCTTGTGCCGGGGGCGCACGCGGTCGCGACCACGCTGCTGATCTCGACGTACGCCCTCTTCGGCATCGGTGAGTCGATGCTGGCGCCGACGATGGCCCCGCTCGTCGCGGACCTGGCCGCGCCGGGGCTCGTGGGCCAGTACAACTCCGCCTTCGCCCTGGTGAAGCAGCTGGCGCTGGCCGCCGGGCCGGCCGCCGGCGGACTGATGGCCGGTTCGGGGCTCTACGCGCCGTACATCGTGCTGCTGATCGCCTGCTCGCTGGGCATCTCCGCTCTCGCCCTGCGGCTGGGGCGGCGCCTCACTGCCGCGCAGGAGAGCCCGCTCCGGGCACACGAGCGGGCGCAGGAGCAGCGCGCGGCGGTCGTGAGCGTCGCCCCGCAGGACGAGCGGGCCTCGGTCGGGGCCTGAGCGTCGCCCCTGTTGGCCGTCGGGTGCGGCGGGCAGGGTGTGGAAAGGGCAGGGTGCGGCGGCATGTGCCGGTCGGTCCGGTCCGGCCGCTTCCCCTATCCGCCGCCGTATCCGTTCGAGGCCGGCTCGTCGTGCGTCGTCACGCGGGCCGGCCTCGGTGTGTTCTCCCCGGCTGTCGGGGGGACGGCCGGTTCCCCAGGAGTGCGCCCGGTTCGGAGCCGGTGCCGGCCGGGGTCCCCAGGCGGGGAGCCCGGCCGCGTCAGACGTGCGCGTGCTTCGTGGGCAGCGCGAATTCGCACCAGACGGCCTTGCCGCCGCCGGGGGTGCGGCGGGAGCCCCAGGACGAGGCGATGGTGGCGATGATCGAGATGCCGCGGCCGGCCTCGTCGGCGGGTTCCGCGCGGCGGCGGCGCGGAAGGTGGTCGTCCCCGTCGGTGACCTCGATGATCAGACGGCGGTCGGTGCGGCGCAGCCTCAGCTTCATCGGGGGCGTGCCGTGCTGGAGGGAGTTGGCGACGAGTTCGCTCGCGGCGAGGACGCCCAGGTCGCGCAGGTCCGGTGGGAAGCGCCAGCTGGCGAGGACGCCGGAGGCGAAGGCGCGGGCGCGGGGGGCGGCCTCGACGCCGCCGAGCAGTTCGAGCGCCGCGTTGTGGAAGAGCTCGGCGTCGTGGCCGGTGCGGGCGGGGTGCTGGAGGACGAGGACGGCGACGTCGTCGTCGTGTTCGTCCGTGATGCCGAGGGAGCGGATGAGGCGGTCGCACATGACCTGGGGGGTGCCGGTGGCGCCGGCGAAGGCGCGTTCGAGGGCGGCGACGCCGTCGTCGATGTCCTCGTCGCGGCGTTCGACCAGGCCGTCGGTATAGAGGACGGCGCTGCAGCCGGGGCCGAGGGGGACGCTGCCCGAGGTGTGCACCCAGCCGCCGGTGCCGAGGGGCGGGCCGGTGGGTTCGGCGGCGCGGTGGACGGTGCCCTCGGGGTCGCGGACGAGGATGGGCAGGTGTCCGGCGGACGCGTAGACCAGGCGGCCCTCGTTGGGGTCGTGGACGGCGTAGACGCAGGTGGCGATCTGAGTGGCGTCGATTTCGGAGGCCAGGCCGTCGAGGAGTTGCAGGACCTCGTGGGGCGGCAGGTCGAGCCGGGCGTAGGCCCGGACGGCGGTGCGGAGCTGGCCCATGACGGCCGCGGCGCGCACCCCGCGGCCCATGACGTCGCCGATGACCAGGGCGGTGCGG
The DNA here is from genome assembly GCF_051386555.1 of Streptomyces sp. URMC 126. Taxonomy (NCBI): domain Bacteria; kingdom Bacillati; phylum Actinomycetota; class Actinomycetes; order Kitasatosporales; family Streptomycetaceae; genus Streptomyces; species Streptomyces sp. URMC 126. The sequence goes on along the minus strand of NZ_JBPQTX010000284.1, from coordinate 5,692 downwards.
CCGGCGCCGAGGGTGATGACGTCGTACCAGTCGCCGCCGACGGCGGTGTCCTGGCCGCCGGGCTGGTAGGTGGCGGCGACGCGGAGGTCGTCGGGCTGTTCGAGCTCCTGGGGGAGCAGGCTGCGCTGGAGGGTGACGGCGGCCTCGCGCTGTCGGCGTTCGCTGGTGCGCAGCCGCTCGGCGGCCTCTACCTGGTCGGTGACGTCGGCGGCGAAGATCAGGACGCCCGGCTGGGTGGTGCCGGCCGGCTGGGGTCCGCCGTCGCCGGGGACGCCGACGCGGAGCGGGGTGCAGGTGAAGGTGTAGTAGCCGTGCCGGGGGCGGGTGGTGGTGCCGTCCGGGTCGGCGGGGGCGTGGGCGGCGGTGGTGACGCGGCGGGATTTGACCGTCCGGGGTTTGCCGCTGCGCAGTACCTGGTCCATGAGGGCGAGGAGGCCGAGCTCTTCCAGCTCGGTGAGGGCCTCGCGGGCGGGATGGCCGGGGGTGCGGGGGCCGAAGAGGGCGGCGTAGGCGTCGTTCACGTACGCGATGCGGTGGTCGGGCCCGTAGACGACGGCGACGAGGGCCGGGATCTGGCCGAGGACGTCGTGGACGGACAGCCCGTCGAGGGTGGCGACGGGGCCGTCGGGCGCGGGGGGCGCGCCGGAGCCGGCGCGGGCGGCCGGGACGGATCCCGTGGCGGGCGTCGCCGCGGCGGGCGCGGCCGGGGTGTTGCGGTCGGCGCGCGTCGCGGCCCGGCGCTGTGTGCCGGGGAGCCGGGCGCTCCAGCGGGTGAAGTTCACTGAGGATTACCTCGCGGAGTCGGTCCGGATCAGCTCGGCGACGCGTGGTGGCCGAGCCGCGCGCCCTGCGCGGGGGCGCGGTGGTCGGTGCGGGGGCCGGCCCCCGAGGGAATGCGACAAACGTCTGAATCCTTCGAATCCTCGCGATCGTTACTCTTCGGAAGTGCGAACCCACCCATGGTCACACGTCCAGTGTGGCCGACCGGACTGACATCCGTGAGACGTCGGAGCCGTCGGCGGGAGTTCCCCGCTCCGGCACCGGCGTGGCGCGTGCGTCACCCGGCCTCCGGATGGCGGCCGGTGCCCGCGGCGAGTTCGAATTCGGCCCGGGGGTTCTCCAGCGAGCCGAGCGAGACGATCTCCCGCTTGAAGAGCCCGGCGAGGGTCCACTCGGCGAGGACGCGGGCCTTGCGGTTGAAGGTGGGGATGCGGCTGAGGTGGTAGGCGCGGTGCAGGAACCAGGCGGGGTAGCCCTTGAACTTCTGCCCGTAGATGTGGGCGACGCCCTTGTGCAACCCGAGTGACGCGACGGAGCCGACGTACTTGTGCCGGTAGTCGGTGAGGGAGTGGCCGCGGAGGGAGCAGAGGACGTTGCCGGCGAGGACCTTCGCCTGGCGGACGGCGTGTTGCGCGTTGGGGGCGCATTCGACGCCCGGTTCGCGCGCCGTGAGGTCCGGTACCGCCGCGGCGTCGCCGGCGGCCCAGGCGTGGTCGACCCCTTCGACGCGCAGGTCGGGGCGGCACTTCAGCCGGCCGCGCTCGTTCAGCGGCAGGCCGGTGGCGGCGAGGAGCGGGTGCGGTTTGACGCCCGCGGTCCACACGAGCGTCCGGGCGGGGTGGCGGGAGCCGTCGCTGAGCACGACGACGCGGTTCTCGCAGGAGTCGAGGCGGGTGTCGAGCCGGACGTCGATGTTGCGGCCACGCAGCTCGCGGACGGCGTAACGGCCCATCTCCTCGCCGACCTCGGGGAGGATCCGGCCGGTGGCCTCGACGAGGAGGAAGCGCAGGTCGTCCTGGGCGATGTTGTGGTAGTAACGGGCGGCGTAGCGGGCCATGTCCTCCAGCTCGGCCAGGGCTTCCACGCCGGCGTATCCGCCGCCGACGAAGACGAAGGTGAGGGCGGCGTCGCGGACCTCCGGGTCGCGGGTGGAGGAGGCGATGTCCAGCTGCTCCAGAACGTGGTTCCGCAGGCCGATGGCCTCCTCGACGGTCTTGAAACCGATGCCGTGCTCGGCGAGCCCGGGGATCGGGAGGGTGCGGGAGATCGACCCCGGGACGATGATCAGCTCGTCGTAGTGGAGGGTGAGGGCGCCCGCGCCGGCCTCCTCGGTGGCGGCCGTCCGGACGGTGGCGCTCCGGGTCGCGTGGTCGAGGGCGGTCACCTCGCCGACGAGGAGCCGGCAGCCCTTGAGGACGCTGCGGAGCGGGACGACGACGTGCCGGGGCGAGATGGAGCCGGCCGCGGCCTCGGGGAGGAAGGGCTGGTAGGTCATGTAGGGGTCGGGGCTGACGACCAGGATCTCGGCCTCGCCCTTCCGCAGCTTGCGCTGGAGGTGCAGTGCGGCGTACATGCCGACGTAGCCGCCCCCGACGACCAGAATGCGCGCGGCTTCCTTCGTCGGCGCTTCCCTCGTCGTCGCTTCCTTCACCGCCGGTTCTTTGGCCAAGGCTGTCCCTTCGCGTCCTCGCGGTCACACGGCTCTCTTCCATGACGCACCGGGTCCGGGGGTTTGTCCACAGGGCCGGGCGAAACGTATGACCGGAGGCGTAGCCGGAAGGCGGATCTTCCGATTGCCCCGCCCGGGGCAAGGTATGCAGGTCAGCGCGGATCCGCCGGGGTGGTGAGGTGGTGCGGAATCAACCGTGGACCGGCGCGTACGCCTATTGGGGGCAGGCTGTGCGGAACTACCCTCTTCTTTCTTGACCTGGGCTCAACTATGTTCGTACTTCGTCGGGGTTCAGGCAGAGGCCTGCTCCGGCAGTCAGGGCGGGGAGTCTCCGGGGGGAGACGTCATAACCGGGGGAACGTATGCACATTCAGGGCTCTCATTGGTCTACCGCTGTCGCGCCCTCCGACGGGAACGGCGGCCGTAGTACGCCGCTGCGCGTGGACGCTCAGCGCAATCTGGAACATGTGCTGCGGGCGGCTCGCGAGGTCTTCGGCGAGCTGGGGTACGGAGCGCCGATGGAGGACGTGGCGCGCCGGGCCCGGGTCGGGGTGGGAACGGTCTACCGGCGGTTCCCGAGCAAGGACGTGCTGGTCAGGCGGATAGCCGAGGAAGAGACGGCACGGCTGACCGAGCAGGCGCGGACGGCGCTGGGCCAGGAGGAGGAGCCGTGGTCGGCGCTCTCCCGGTTCCTGCGCACCTCGGTCGCCTCGGGCGCCGGGCGGCTGCTGCCGCCGCAGGTGCTGCGGGTCGGCGTCGAGGGCGAGTCCGCTCCGGAGCAGGTGGCGCCGGTGGCGCCTTCGCAGGCCCGGGTGCCGCAGCAGCGGCAGCCGGGGGCGGCCGGGGGACAGCTCCACGAGCTGCGCCTCGTCGAGCAGCGGCCGGCAGGAGTGTCCGAGGGCCAGCGGGACGGCTCGGGCGCGGCGGCGCTGCTGGAGGTCGTCGGGCGCCTGGTGGACCGGGCCCGGGCGGCGGGCGAGCTGCGGGCGGACGTGACCGTGGCGGACGTGCTGCTGGTCATCGCCACGGCGGCTCCTTCGCTGCCGGACGCGGCGCAGCAGGCGGCGGCGTCCTCGCGGCTGCTGGACATCCTGCTGGAGGGGCTGCGCTCGCGGCCGGCGGCCTGAGGGGCGGGAGTTCGGCGCTGCTCTGAGGGCGGGGGCTCGGTGCTGCTCTCGGGGTGAGGGTCGGTGCTTCTCTCGCGGCGAGTGCTGGTGCTCGTCTGAGGGCGAGGCTGGTGCTCGTCTGAGGGTGCGGCTTGGTGCTCGTCTGAGAGTGAGGGCCCGGCCGGTGCTTGTCCGGGGACGCGGTTGACGCCCGCCTGTGGGTGATGCGGCGGGGTCGGTGGGGGTGGTGCACGGCGAGTCGTGCGTGCTCGTGTCGGCTCCGTTCGGCTTCGAGACGGTCGTGGTGTCCTATGCCGGGGCGCGTCCGAGTGCACCCGAAAGGAGGGCGGGGCTTCGGAAGGTTGTTCCCGTTCGAGTGACTCCGAGGGTGGCGGAAGCCGGGCCGGAGCGGAGATTTTCTGACGCTCCGGTGTGCGAACGCTCCTCGGACGAGTGGTTGCCGTTCGCGCGTCTGCCGACGCCGTATGCGTCTGTGCCACGCTGACCCCTGTTTTGTTCGGTGTCCGGCGTGCACGGGAGCTTCCGCTATGGGTCGTGACGGGCGGGAAGAGCCGTACGGGAACGAGGAGGCGGGCGCGGCGGCGTCGCACCGGACGCCGTCCGGGGTGCCGGAGCAGGGTGGTCCGCACGGCCGTGGCCGCGGGCGGCGCGGGGGCTCTCGGGCGAGCGTTCCCCAGCAGCGCGGTGGTGCGTGGGGTGGTGCGTTCGACGCGGCTATCGCGCATCCCACGGCCGGCAAACCTCTCTCCTGGCCGTCGACTCCAGCGGCGTTGCCCGGCCCCGCAGGGCCGGTCGATCCGGTCGATCCGGTGGATCCGGCGGGTCCTGTGGGTCCGGTCGATCCCGTCGATTCCGCCGGTCCAGGTGGTCCTGCCGATTCCGTCGATGCGGCCGGTGCGGCCGGTGTCGTTGGTGAACCTGAGGGTTCCGATGTGCCCGCGTCCCGCGTGCCCGAGGGAACCGAGGGAGGGGCAGCGCCCGCTAAGGCTTCCGGTTCCGCGGAGGGTGACGACGTCGAGAGCACCCTGGAACTTCCGGCCGTAGGCGACGGCGGCGGGCATGCTGACGGTGCCGTGGACGGCGCGTCGCTGTCGGACACGGAGCTGGTGGCCCGGCTGCGTGACGGGGAGGACGCCGGTGGGGAGGCGTACGCCCTGCTGTACCGGCGGCACGCCGCCGCGGTCCGCGGCTACGCCCGGAGTTGCTGTCGCGACGTCCACACCGCCGAGGACCTCACCAACGAGGTCTTCGCCGCCACGTTGCAGGCGGTGCGCCGGGGCGCGGGGCCCGACACGGCCGTACGCGCCTACCTGCTCACCACCGTGCGACGGGTGGCCGCCGCCTGGGCGCGGACCGCGCGCCGGGAGCAACTGGTCGAGGATTTCGCGGTCTTCGCCGTGTCCGCGGCGGGGGCCTCGGTGGCGCCGGAGGACGCGCCGGTCGACCCGGGCGCGGACGTACGCGCGATGCGGCAGGCCGAGACGTCCCTCGCCGTCCAGGCGTTCCGCAGCCTGCCCGAGCGGTGGCAGATGGTGCTCTGGCACACCACCGTCGAAGAGGAGTCGCCCAGTCAGGTCGCCCCGCTGCTGGGGCTGAGCCCGAACGCCGCCGCCGTTCTGGCGCACCGGGCGCGGGAGGGGCTGCGTCAGGCGTATCTGCAGGCGCATGTGAGCGCGTCGTTGACGTCCGCGGGGAGTTGCGCGCAGTACGCCGACCGGCTCGGGGCCTACGCGCGCGGCGGGCTGCGGACGCGGGCCGAGCGCGGGCTGCGCAAGCACCTGGCGGAGTGCGCCCGGTGCCGTACCGCGGCGCTGGAACTGGCGGACGTCAACGCGCGGCTGCGGGCGGTGCTGCCGGTGGCGGTCGTCGGGTGGTTCACCGCCGGCGCCTCGGTCAAGGCGGTCGCCGGTCTGGCGGCCGGCGCGGGAGCCGCCGCGGGCACCGGGGCGGCGGTGACCGGCGGGTCGGTGGCCGGTGGTGGAGCGGCGGGGGGTGGTGCTGCGGGGAGTGGAGCCGTGTCCGGAGCGGCCGGGGGCTCGGGGGCTGCCGGCGCCTCGGGGGCGGCCGGTTCCAGTGGGGCTGCCGGTTCCGGTGGAGGTGCCGCAGCGGGTGAGGG
>NZ_JBPQTX010000283.1:0-9153 GCF_051386555.1 Streptomyces sp. URMC 126 | reverse complement strand
GCGGTGAGGGGGGTGGGACGGCCGACGGAATCGGGGATGCGGACGGTCTGGGGCGTCTGCGGGGTCATCTGCGCGGGTCTCCTCGGGTGCTCCACGGGGGTCCCGGGCTCCGTCACGGAGCCGGGGGGCCGACGGGGCGGGCGGTGGATCCCGGGATTCCCGGGCCGGGCACCGCAACACCGGTCTCCGCGGGGAGGGGGTCGGCCGACGACTACAGACCCTCGCCGCGGCAGCTAAGGAGAAGCAGCCCACAACGCATGATGCGTCGCACAGTAGCCGAAGCGGGCGGAACGCGGTCTCCCCGTATCAGCATGCGGGACGCCGGTCCGCCGGGCACGCTGCGTTACCAGACGGGTCGACGCCCGGCCGGGCAAAGAATCTCCAAGCACACTTTTTCGTTAATCGCGACGGCAGGCAGTGACAACTGCGTGACTCTGTGCGACATTCCGGCCATGAATGGCGACTCCACCGGGACCCTGCGCCAGCACCGTCCCTTCTGCTCGATCATCCCCCCACACGTCCTCGACCGACTCGCCACCTCCGACGACCCCCGCCACTTCGAGCCCGCCCGCCGCACCCTCGAACATGACGGCGCCCTCCGCACCCGCCGCCGGGTCATCGCCGTCCGCGGCTTCACCACCACCGAGGCCGACGCCGACACGCCCGCCCCGGCCGACACCCCGCAGCGCACGATCTACGACGCGCGCCACCGCACCCGGCTGCCCGGCGACCAGGTGCGCGCCGAAGGCGACGCCCCCTGCCAGGACGCCACCGTCAACCGGGCCCACGCGGGCCTCGGCGCCACCTACGACCTGTTCTTCAAGGTCTACGGACGCCGCTCCATCGACGACCGCGGCCTGCCGCTGAACGCCACGGTCCACTACGGCGAGGAGTACAACAACGCCTTCTGGGACGGCGACCAGATGGTCTTCGGCGACGGCGACGGCGAGATCTTCCTCGACTTCACGCTCCCCGTCGACGTCATCGGCCACGAACTGACCCACGGCATCACCCAGCACACCGCCAACCTGGAGTACTACGGCCAGTCCGGCGCGCTCAACGAGTCCCTGTCGGACGTCTTCGGCTCGCTCATCAAGCAGTACGCCCTCGGGCAGACCGCCGCCGACGCCAACTGGCTGATCGGCGAGGGGCTCCTGGCCCCGGGCGTGCACGGCACCGCCCTGCGCTCCATGAAGCGGCCGGGCACCGCCTACGACGACCCCCGCCTGGGCAAGGACCCCCAGCCCGCCGTCATGAAGGACTACGTCCGCACCTCCCGCGACAACGGCGGTGTGCACATCAACTCCGGCATCCCCAACCACGCGTTCTACCTGCTGGCCACCGAACTCGGCGGCAACGCCTGGGAGCGCGCCGGCCGCATCTGGTACGCCACCCTCACCGGCGGCGAGCTCGCCTCCGACGCCGACTTCGCCACGTTCGCCCGCCTGACCGCCGCCGCGGCCCGCACCCTCTACGGCGAGGGCGACGAGACCCGCGCCGTCCTCAAGGCCTGGGCCCAAGTGGGGGTCCCCACCTCGTAAGGCGGTGCCCGGCGGTCCACAATGACGCCATGCGGATCGTCATCACACGGACCGGCGGCTTCGCCGGGATCGAGCGCCGGGCCGAACTGGACACCACAGGACGGCCCGACGCCACCCACCTCGAAGCCCTCGCCCACCGCGCCCTGGCCCCCGGCCGCGACGCCCCCGCCCGCGGCGTCCCCGACGGCTTCCACTACGAGATCACGGTCGACAACCGCAAGATCCACCTGGCGGACCCCCACCTCACGGAGGACCAACGGGAACTGATCAGGACGGTGCTGCGGGAGGGGGCGTGAGTCGGGAGCGGGCGGAGAGCCGGGGCCTCAAGTGACGAGCACGCCGCTGACAGGGCGAAGACTGCGACGCTCGGCGGCCGCGGCGATGAGCGCCGCACTGCTCACCTCGTGCGGGGTCTTGGAGGAGGAGAAGCGGCCGGCGTTGATACCCATGCCCGGCGGGGTCCCGGACGGGCCCCTCTTCGCCGACGCCGACGCCGTGGTGGCCGCCCTGGACAAGTCCGGGCTCCCCTGCCGGATCGTGCGCAGGGGCAGGACGGACCCGGACTTTGGTACCGGGCTGGACTGCGTGTCCGTACTGAACGGCATCAAGTTCGAGAATCAGATCGACGTCGCCAACACACGGCAGAAGGACTACCGGGACCGGAACGGCGACTCGATCGCCGCGCGCCACAAGGCCCCGTTCAGCCAGACCGTCGTCGCCGCGGGCAACTGGTACATCAACGTCACCGAGCCCCGCTTCGCGCCCCGGGTTGCCAAGGCGCTGCACGGTGTCGTGCTCCCGCCGGAGAAGGTGAAGATCCCTGACTATCCGCTGCCGAGCATCCCGGACGAGCCCCGGTACAAGAGCCTCGGCGCGCTGGCCGACGCGCTCGGCGAGGTCGTCGGGTGCGATGAGCGGTCGGAGGAGCTCGGGGGGACGATGACGTGTACCACCGGGAAGCGGACCGGCGCCCCCAACTGCGCCACGATCGCGCTGCACGCCACCCCCGCCGACCGGGACCGCACGCTGCGGGAGGCCATCGCCTACAAGGGCGTCCCGGCGACCCTCGTCGCCGCCGGGAACTGGACGGTCAACCTCTGCGACTACGGGCTGGGCAGCCGGGTCGCGGAGGCGTTGCACGGGCGGGTGGTGGCGTACGACGGGTCGTAGCCCCCGCCCGGCGGCCTAGAAGCCGAGCTTGCGGAGCTGCTTCGGGTCGCGCTGCCAGTCCTTGGCGACCTTCACGTGCAGGTCCAGGTAGACGGGTGTACCGAGCAGCGCCTCGATGTGCTTGCGGGACTTCATGCCGACCTGCTTCAGGCGGGCGCCCTTGGGGCCGATGATGATGCCCTTCTGGCTGGGGCGCTCGATGTAGACGTTGGCGTGGATGTCGAGCAGCGGCTTGTCGGCCGGCCGGTCCTCGCGGGGGAGCATCTCCTCGACGACGACGGCGATGGAGTGCGGCAGCTCGTCGCGGACGCCCTCCAGGGCGGCCTCGCGGATCAGCTCGGCGACCATGATCTGCTCGGGCTCGTCGGTGAGGTCGCCCTCGGGGTAGAGCGGGGGGCTCTCGGGGAGCATCGGGACCAGCAGGTCGGCGAGGAGCGAGACCTGCTGGTCGCCCACCGCCGAGACCGGGATGATCTCCGCCCACTCGATGCCCAGCTCCTCGCCCAGCCGCTGGACGGCGAGCAGCTGCTCGGCCAGGGCCTTGGAGTCGACCAGGTCGGTCTTGGTGACGATGGCCACCTTGGGCGTCTTCTTGATCCCGGCCAGCTCGCCCGCGATGAAGCGGTCGCCGGGGCCGAGCTTCTGGTCGGCCGGCAGGCAGAAGCCGATCACGTCGACCTCGGCCCAGGTGGTCCGGACGACGTCGTTCAGCCGCTCGCCGAGCAGGGTGCGCGGCTTGTGCAGACCCGGGGTGTCGACCAGTACGAGCTGGGCGTCGGGGCGGTGCACGATGCCGCGCACGGTGTGCCGGGTGGTCTGCGGCCGGTTGGAGGTGATGGCGACCTTCGTCCCCACCAGTGCGTTGGTCAGGGTCGACTTGCCCGCGTTGGGGCGGCCGACGAAGCACGCGAAGCCCGCGCGGTGGGGCGCCTGGGAGGGGGATGAAGCCTTGTCCATGGGATTCATTCTCCCCGATCCCCCGCCCTTCGCCGACCAGCGGACGCGGGGAGCCGGCCGGCCCGCCGCCGGGAGCCCGTCAGCCCGCCGTGACGACCGACGACGGCACGCCGTCCGGGCCCGCGAGCAGGACCGGGGTGTCGGGGCCGCCGAGGTCGCGGACGGCCGCGCGGTCGGCGTCCGGGACGGCCGTCGCCTCCGACACCACCGCCGCCGCCTCCAGGGACCGCGCGCCGCTGGCCACGGCCATGGCCACCGCCGTGGCCAGGGCGCTCAGCCGCAGCGAGTCGAGGGCGACGGTGCCGGCCACGTACGTACGGCCGGTCTCGTCCCGTACGGCCGCGCCCTCCGGCACGGCGTTGCGGGCGCGGGTGGCCCGGGCGAGCGTGATCAGCTTGCGGTCCTCGGGGTCGAGCTCGGTGATCTCCGTCATGGGCCGAGGATAGTGAAGCGGCCCGGGGCGCCCGCCACCGGCCGACCCATCGCCGACCGACCTGCCGCCCACCGCCGGCTCCCCACCGCTCAGCACGCCACCGAGACGGAGCGCAGCCCGCCCCGCCGGGTCTCCGGCGAGTTGAGCCAGGCCACCCGCTCGGCGGTGTCCGTGCCCGGCACCGGGTTGTGCATCACGATCGTGAGGTCCGGCCGGGCCGGCACCTGGAGCGCGGTGACCTCGAAGGAGAGGGTGCCGGCGACCGGGTGCTCGTACTCCTTGCCGAGCTGTCCGGCGGGCTGTACGTCGTTGCGGGCCCACAGCTCCGCGAACTCCGGGCTCTCCGCCGCCAGTTCCTCGACGATCAGCGCGAACCCCTCGTCATCCGGGCGCTGCGAGCAGGCGGCGCGGTACTGGGCGACGACGTGCGCGGCGTTCCGCTCCCAGTTCGCGGCGCGCGAGCGGTAGACGGGGTCGGTGAAGTAGGAGATCAGGCAGTTCTGCCGGATCCCCGGGCGGAAGCCCATGACGACGGCGGCCGACTCGTTGTAGGCGACCGTGTTCCAGTAGGGGTCCATGATGTGCGCGGGGTTCGGCAGCCAGCCGTCGATCAGCCGCATCAGGCCGTCGCACAGGTGGTCCGGATCGTCGACGACGGAGTCCGGCAGCGGCGGGTTGAGACCGGCGAGGACGTACAGGTGGCGGCGCTCGCTCCCGGTCAGCCGGAGGACGCGGGCCACCGCGTCCAGCACCTGCGGAGAGACGGTGATGTCCCGCCCTTGCTCCAGCCACTGGTACCAGGAAGCGCCCACCCCCGCGAGCACGGCCACCTCCTCGCGCCGCAGCCCCGGCGTGCGGCGGCGGCCGCCGCCGTCCGGCAGGCCCGCCTCGGCCGGGGTCACCCGGGCCCGCCGGCTCATCAGGAAGTCGCGCAGCTCCGGACGGCGGTTCGCCCCGGCGGCATGCGTGCGTGTCGGCACGTTTCCCCCTCCTCCGCGTCGTGTACGTCCACGTCCGTACCTACGCGTCTCGTCGTCGCATTCCCGTGTGTCTGGTGGTGCGGCCACCACCATAAGTGCCGACTCCCCGACCTTATTCCGGGCGCCCGAAGGTGGACTCATGGCGCTCGAAACGTCCCCCTCCCCCATCGTCGCTTCCGCCCCCGGACCGGCCCCCGAACCGGCCGACGCCCGGATGACCCCCCGCGCGAAACTCGTCCTGCTGGTGCTGTGCGCCGCGCAGTTCATGGTCGCGCTCGACTTCTCCATCCTGAACGTCGCGCTGCCCGTCCTCGGCGACGACCTCGGCATGAGCCGGGCCGACCTGCAGTGGGCCGTCACCGCGTTCGCCCTCCCCTCCGGCGGCTTCCTGCTCCTCTTCGGCCGGATCGCCGACCTCTACGGCCGGCGCCGCCTCTTCCTCGCCGGACTGACCCTCTTCACGGCTGCCTCCGTCCTGGCCACCCTCGCCTGGGACCCCACGTCCTTCCTCGCCGGGCGCGCCCTCCAGGGCCTCGGCGCGGCCGTCATCGTGCCGACGGGCATGTCCCTGCTGACCACCACCTTCCGCGAAGGACCGCAGCGCGAGCGCGCCCTGGGCATCAGCAGCACGCTGATGTCCCTGGGCTTCACCATCGGCATGGTGCTCGGCGGCGTCATGACGGACGCCCTCGGCTGGCGCTCCACCATGGGCCTGCTCGGCGTCGCCGGCGTCGCCGTGCTGCTGCTCGCCCCCGGCCTGCTCACCGAGTCCCGGCGGCCGGAGCGGCCCCGGCTCGACCTCCCCGGCGCGGTCACCGTCACCGGCGGACTGCTGTCCGTGATCTACGCCCTGTCCACCGCCGCCGAGGGCGGATTCGGCCGGACGGACGTCGTCGTCTCCCTCGTCGCCGGACTCGTGCTGCTCGCCGCGTTCGCCGTCGTGGAGTCCCGGGCCGCCGAACCGCTGGTGTCCCTGTCGATGCTGCGCCGGCCGACCGTCGCGTTCGGCAACCTCGCCGGCCTGACGACGTTCGCGACGATGACCGCCGCCATCTTCCTGCTCACCCTCTACCTCCAGGACGTGCTGCACCTCTCGGCGTTCCGCACCGGCCTGGTCTTCGGCGTCGAGGGCGTCGTCGCGGTGGCCTCCGGCACGGTGGCGTCCAAGGTGATCGCCCGCTTCGGCACCCGCACCACCCTGGTCGCCGGACTGCTGGGCCAGGCGGTCTGCACCGCGCTGCTCCTCGGGATCGGCCGCTCGTCCGGCGCCTGGCTGACACTGGTGGCCATCTCGCTCGGCGTCATCGGCCACCTGTGGGCCATCGTCGCCTACGGCGTCACCGCCACCTCCGGACTCCCGGACGGCGAACAGGGCCTCGCCACCGGCCTGGTGACCAGCTCCCAGCAGATCGGCCTCACCATCGGCATCCCGCTGCTCAGCGCCCTCGCCTCGGCCCACACGGCCGCGCTGCGGTCGGACGGCGAGGACGCGACCGGTGCCGCGCTGGGCGGGATCAAGCTGGGGCTCGGGGTGGACGCCGCGGTCCTGGCGGCGGTGGCGGCCCTGGTCGCGGTGGGGCTGCGGACGCGGCGGGGCGCGCGGCGCTGAGCCTTGGCCGGGCGGGCTGACGTGTGCGCCAGGGCGCACTATCCAGCCCGTCCGGCGTTTGAGGACGCGCGCCGCAGGCGCGCTCGGGGGTGCGGGGCCCCCGCAAGAAACGGTGAAAGGGTGGGGCCGGGGCCTCCTCACCCCGCGAGCAACCCCTCCACCTTCTCCGCCGTCCCCGTCCCCGGAACCGGATAGTGCACCGCGATCGTCAGATCCGGCCGGGACGGCACCCGCAACGGAGTGCTCTCGAAGCAGAGCCGGCCGGCACGCGGATGGTCGATCTCGTACACCAGCTGCCCCTCGGGGTGCACGTCCCCGGACTCCCACAGCCGCGCGAACTCCTCACTGAGCGCGCACAGCCCGGCCACCGTCTCGGCCACCTCCGCCGCCGCCTCCGACCCCGGCCGCTCGCCCCGCGAGGCCCGGAACTGGGCGACGAGCCGACGGGCGTTCTCCTCCCGGGCAGCCGCCCGGTACGCCGGGTCGGTGAAGAAGTCGGCCAGCCAGTTGCGGCGCTCCCCCGGCCGGAAGCCCCAGAGGAGCGCCGCCGACGCGTTGTGGGCCACGGTGTTCCAGCAGGGGTCCAGGATGTGCGCGGGCCAGGGCAGCCACCCGTCGATCAGCCGCCGGAGCCCCGGGCACAGGTCGTCCGGCCTCTGCCCGGACTCGGGCAGCGGCGGGTTCAGTCCGGCGAGGACGTAGAGGTGGCGCCGCTCGACGGACGTCAGCCGCAACACCCGGGCGACCCCGTCGAGCACCTGCGGCGAGACGGTGATGTCCCGTCCCTGCTCCAGCCACTGGTACCAGGTGGTGCCCACCCCGGCGAGCACGGCGACCTCCTCGCGCCGGAGCCCCGGCGTCCGGCGGACGCCTCCGGCCGGCAGGCCCGCCTCCGCCGGGCTCACCCGGGCCCGCCGGCTCATCAGGAAACGGCGCAGTTCCTCACGGCGGTGCGGCCGTCCGGCGCCTACGCGCGATGCGGTGGTCACGGGTCCCCCCTCGCTCTGCCACCCCGGCTGGTAGTCCGACTGCCACCATAAACACGCTCTCCCCGCCGGTATTCCGGGCGACCGACGGTGGGCGCATGCCGTACGACACGTCCGACGCCCCCGTCCCCGCGGCCACCGCGCCGCCCCGCACGGAGCCCGCCCCCGCCCTGTCCGCCCGGGCCCGGCTGACGTTGCTGGTGCTGTGCACCGCCCAGTTCGTCGTCACTCTCGACTTCTCGATCCTCAACGTCGCCCTGCCCGTCCTCGGCGGCGACCTCGGCATGGGCCGCGCGGACCTCCAGTGGGCCGTCACCGCCTTCGCTCTCCCCTCCGGCGGCCTCCTGCTGCTGTCCGGCCGCCTCGCCGACCGGTACGGCCGACGCCGGCTGTTCCTGCTGGGGCTCGGCGTGTTCACCGTGGCGTCGGTGCTGGTCACCCTCGCCTGGGACCCCGCCTCGTTCCTGGCCGGCCGCGCCCTCCAGGGCGTCGGCGCGGCCCTGATCGTCCCCACCGGCATGGCCCTGCTGACCACCACCTTCCCCGAGGGCCCGCAGCGCGAGCGGGCCCTGGGCATCAGCGGCACCCTGCTCTCGCTCGGCTACACCACCGGCATGGTGCTCGGCGGGGTGCTGACGGACGGCCTCGGCTGGCGGTCCACGATGGGCCTGCTCGCGGCGGCGGGAGCCGCGGTCCTGGTGGTGGCCCCGGGCGCGCTGCCGTCCGACGACGGCGCCGGAGCGCGGGCGGGCCGGCGCCGCCCGGTCGACCTGCCCGGCGCGCTGACGGTCACCGGCGGGCTGTTCGCCCTCGTCTACGGCCTGTCTACGGCGGCCGAGAACGGCTTCGGCCGCCCCGACGTGATCGTCGCGCTCGTCGCCGCGGCGGCCCTGCTGGGCGCCTTCGCCGTCGTCGAGTCCCGGGTCGCCGACCCGCTGGTGCCCCTGCCGATGCTGCGCCGGCCCACGGTCGCCTGGGGGAACCTGGGCGGGCTGGCGACGGTCTCGACGATGACCGCCCTGATCTTCCTGCTGACCCTCTACCTCCAGGAGGAGCTGGGCATCTCGGCCTTCCGCACCGGCCTGCTCTTCGGCGTGCAGGGCCTGTTCGCCGCGCTCGCCGGGCTGACCGCCTCCCGGGTGATCGGCCGCCTCGGCGCCCACCGCACGCTGGTCGGCGGGCTGCTGCTCCAGACCGTCAGCACCGTGCCGCTGCTCTGGCTCGGCACCGGCACCGCGGCCGCCTGGTGGGCCCTGGCGGCGGCCTCCGCCGGCGTCGTCGGCAACCTCTGGGCCGTCGTCGCCTACGGCGTCACCGCCACGGCCGGCCTCCCGCCCGCCGCGCAGGGCCTGGCGACGGGCCTGGTGACCACGGCCCAGCAACTCGGCACGACGCTCGGCATTCCGCTGCTGAGCGCGGCGGCCTCGGCGTGGGGGCTGCGGACGGCGTTCGGGGTGGACGCGGTGGTGGTGGGGGT
>NZ_JBPQTX010000282.1:0-9241 GCF_051386555.1 Streptomyces sp. URMC 126 | reverse complement strand
CCTCTCCCCCCTCCTCCCCGGAACCCGTTACGGATCACCCGCCCGGAGCTGGTACTGTTCTTCCTGTCGCCGCGAGCGAGACCGCGAACGGAAGACACGCCCCCGTAGCTCAGGGGATAGAGCAACGGCCTCCGGAGCCGTGTGCGCAGGTTCGAATCCTGCCGGGGGCACTTCACTTGAAGTGCCGGAAGACCCCGCCAGCAGCAGATCGCTGCGGCGGGGTCTTCGCGTATGTGCAGACATATGCAGCGCCGAGCGGCCCTAGTAGTGCTGCGTTAGGTCTGCCGATCTTTCCTGTTCAGCGGCATGGCGTCTGGTATGAGCCTCGGGGAAGTGGAACAACTCCGCGATGAGGTTGCGGAGTTCATCGCGGATGTGTTCGCTTTGCAGCGAGATCAGCGCCAGTGGGGTGGGTGTTATCTGCGGGACCCATGCTGGACGGCCGGCGGACGTCGGTCCAGCCAATGGCGGAGCGGTTGCCGGACGGGAATATGCGGGCCCTGCAGCAGTTCGTGACCCAGTCGCCGTGGGATCCGCTGCCGGTGCGCCGCAGAATCGCCCAACGTCTTACGCAGGTCATCGGGCCTGAGGTGTGGGTGGCCGACGACGTGTCGTTCCCCTAGTGCGGGCGGGCGTCGGCGGGTGTGGCCCGGCAGTACTGCGGAGCAGGCAGGCAAGTGGGCGAACTGCCAGGTCGCGGTCAGCGTGCACGCGACGTCCTACCCGTTGGAATGGGAGTTACTGACCTTCAAAGCGCGGTGTCGTAGGGGCCGACGCCTCGTGATCCCTGCGGTAAGCCGTCCGCATGAGGTATGCGCAAGGGGGCGGACTGACCGACGACGGCGGGCATTCCGCGAGAAGTTGAGGATGGAGGCGGCCGAGCGGTTCAGGCAGGGCGACGAGAACACGGTCATCGCTCACCACCTGCGGGTCAGCGTCCGGTCGGTTCAGCGGTGGCGCAGGCCTGGTCGCAGGCCGGGCCGAGAGCCCTGGCCTCGAAGGGCCCGGCATCGCTGCCGCTGCTGAGCGACGAACTGTTCGCCGTGCTGGAGCGTGAGCCGGCCAAGGGGCCGGTGGCACATGGGTGGCCGGACCAGACCTGGACCCTGTCGCGGATCAAGACGCTGATCGGGCGCCGCTTCCACAAGAGTTACACCGTGCAAGGGGTGGCCGCCCTGCTCAAGCGGCACGGATGGAGTTGTCAGGTCCCCGCTCGGCGGGCACTGGAGCGGGACGAGAACGCCGTGGCCGGCTGGGTGAAGGAGACCTGGCCGAGCGTGGAAGGACCGTGGCG
The DNA here is from genome assembly GCF_051386555.1 of Streptomyces sp. URMC 126. NCBI lineage: Bacteria > Bacillati > Actinomycetota > Actinomycetes > Kitasatosporales > Streptomycetaceae > Streptomyces > Streptomyces sp. URMC 126. The sequence continues at coordinate 7,947 of NZ_JBPQTX010000282.1, read as the reverse complement.
GCGCTCGACGCCTGGCTCGTCTTCGAGGACGAGGCCGGATTCTCGATGACGCCGCCGGCCACCCGCACATGGTCCCGCCGCGGCCACACCCCGGTGATCCGCGTGCGGGGCCGCTCCCGCCGCCGCTTATCGGTAGCCGCCCTGGCCTGCTACAAGGCCGGCGAACCCTCGCGGCTGATCTACCGGCCCTGCCCGGACGCCCGGCCCGACGGGCGCAGAAGCTTCTCCTGGAAGGACTACCGCGACCTGATCCAGACCGCCCATCAGCAGCTCGGCGGCCCGATCGTGCTGGTCTGGGACAACCTCGACACCCACCTCACCGCCGGCATGCGCCGCTACATCGCCGACCGCGACTGGCTCACCGTCTTCCAGCTGCCGCCCTACGCACCCGACCTCAATCCGGTCGAAGGCATCTGGTCCGTCCTGCGGCGCACCACCACAGCCAACCGTGCCTTCGCCGACCCCGACGACCTGATCACTGCCGTCCGGCGCGGCCTACGCCAGCTCCAGTACCGCCCCGGCGTCCTCGACAGCTGCCTCACCGGCACCGGACTCCGACGCCAGCCACCATGACGACATCACGCATTCAAGGTCAGTAGTCCTGCTGCGGAGTGGGCGCACGACCTCGGCAGGCGGCGGTCAGCGGGAGTCCCCGACAGCGTCGGACACCCGTCTGGCCCTGGGATTGCTGCACCGGTTTGCCCTCTGGCTCCCTGAAATGCCCGTGACCGTGGCTGATGCCGCATACGGCCGCAGTGTCTCGTTCCGCCTGGCGCTGGAAGAACGGGGCTGATCGTGTGTGATGGACCTCACCCCGCAAGGAGATCGGCCGACGGGCCGTCGGCGCAGCCGCTGTAGTCGTCCTTCGGCGGTCTCAGGCCGCCCACCCTGCCCCGCTACCGGGAGGCCGCCCGGCCGTCGCCCCGACTGATCGGCCTCGGCACCAGGTTCGGGGAGGTCACCTGCCGCCGGGGCGGCAAAGGCGTGATGACCTCCCGGTTCGCCGTGCTCGAGGTCAGGCCGTCGGGCAAGGAAACCCGCCGCGCCGCTCGGGAACAGGTCGGGGGGCGCAGCCAGTGGGACGGGGTTCTGCCGCTGCGGACCCTGCTGGCCGAACAACCCCAGGGTGCCGCTGAGAGGTGGGCGAAGATGCGCCAGCGCATCGAGCACGACTACCGCGAGCTCAAGTACGACCTGGGCCTAGAACACTTCGAAGGCCGCACCGGGCGCGGCCAGCACCATCACGTCACCCTCGCACCGCCGCTCGGGCCTTCCTCACCCTGTGCGACTGCACCTAAAAACCGTCACGCTGGCCTGAGCCTCTACCAGGTCCTGGCGCTCTACAGACCTGCTGCGGTGCTGGACCGGCACCTGCACGGCCTGCGTCCGCCCCCCCTGTCCAGCACCCGCATCCGCCCCAGAAGCAGACGCCGACAGGCCTAACGAAGCACTACTAGCGAATGGCCCCTGATCACTCGCGCCAAGCCCAAAGCCGCTCCACCGGCCTCGCGCTCACAAGTCCCAGTCGGCGGATCCCATCCGTCCGTCATCAGCCGGCACGCGCTACTCATCCAACAGTGGGGCACCGCAACGCCGCTTTGCTAAAGGTTGTCTCGTGACGTTCAGGCTCGGCCGAGGGCGAGGTTGTGCATGTGGGCGACGCCGCTGGTGGTCCAGTAGACGCCGTCGCCCTTGAGGCGGCAGTCGCGGAGGATCGTCCAGTTCTTCACCCGGACGAAGGCGGGCTCAAACCGGGCCCGGACCTGGCAGTGGGAGGCGTTGTGCTGCCCTTTCCAGTCCGGGAGTCGATCCTGTCCGGCTTGCCGCCTGTGAGACATGAGGATATCGGTGCCCTGGTAGCCGCCGTCGGCGATGACGGTCGCGCTGCCGCAGGCGTCCTTGATGCGGGACTCGGCAAAGGCGATGCAGTCGTTGCGGTTGCCGGGCAGGGGCCGGCCGACGCCCAGCACGAGCCGGGTCTCGGCCGTGATGAGGACCTGGAGGTTCGCCGAGAAGCGGTAGTTCTTGGACGAGGCGGACAACGTCCGGTCCCGGGTCGGCACCAAGGTGCCGCCCACGATGAGGACCTGGTGGCGTCCGGGCTTGCGTTTGCCCGGTGTCAGGGCCAGCAGCGGTCCGTGCCAGCTGATGGTCCGGTCGACGGCCACCGGCGAGATCCCGAACAGCGGGGCGAGCGGGCGCACCGTGAGGTTGGTGCGGCAGTACATCGCCACCAGCAGCACCCGGTCCTCCAACGTCAGCGCCCAGGGGCGGCCCGGCCGGTCCGGGGCCAGGGCCCTGCCGCCCTCCCGGTGGACAGCCCGCACCAGACGATGGAACCGACGTGGCCGGAGCCCGGTGAACACCTCTATGAGCTCGCGGCGTTGAGCCGTCACGATCTGCACGACCAGCTCAACGCTGCACCCGCTCTGGAGTTACAGACAGGCTTTAGGACGCACCTTGGCCCTGACAGACCGGGGGTGCAGCTCTCTGACAGGTGCCCCCGCCCTTCTGCATGACCAGCGAAGAAATCTGATGGAAGTGGCACCCAGCTAAACCGCAGTCGCTAAGATGGCGAGCCACGAGCTGGGAACTCAAGAGGAGGAATACATGGCGAAGCACATGGTAAATCTCGATGCTCTAATCCCACGCGAAGACTTTGAGGCGGCAAGCCCTGAAGCACTCACCCAACCATCGGGACTAATGGCAAACCTCGGTGTAGCCGAGCTAGGGCCGGAGAGCTTCATGTACAACGTTCTCCGTAAACCTGATTTTCAGAGGGAGACGGCGAACTGGACTCCAGACAAGGTTGCTGCGCTCGTACGTAGCTTCCTAGAAGGAGACCTAATTCCCGCCATTATTCTCTGGCGCTCCCCTAAAAGTGGAAACATCTTCGCAATTGATGGAGCCCATAGACTCAGCGCATTGATTGCTTGGGTTCACGACGACTACGGCGACAAGCATCGCTCACTGCGGTTTTTCGACGGCGTGATCCCCCCTGAACAACAAAAAGCCGCCGAAGCAACAAGAAAATTGATCCAGGACAGCGTAGGGTCTTTCAGCGAACTAAAGGCGGCGCTACAAAATCCCGACACAACCTCTAGCGAAAAACTGCGCCTAGCTAGGAACCTCAGCGCTTTCGCTCTCCAGCTACAGTGGGTCAACGGAGAGGCCGAGAAGGCGGAAAGCTCCTTCTTTCGCATCAACCAACAAGCTACACCTATCGATCCCACCGAACTCGACATGATCAAGGCGCGCCACAAGCCTAACGCGCTTGCGGCACGCGCGTTCATTCGGGCGGGGACCGGGCACAAGTACTGGTCTTCTTTCGATGATTCGATTCAGGTCGAAATCGAGTCCCTAGCGAAGGATGTCTACGACCTGATCTTCAGACCAACCCTTGACATGTCCATCAAGTCTACCGACCTGCCGGTTGCCGGGCGAGGGTACTCAGCAGACAGTCTGAAGATGGTGTTCGAACTCGTAAATTTCGTGAACAGGCTACGCCCGGAAATGTGGCAGCCCGAGACGGGCGGGCGAAAGCGAAATACCGCGAATCAGAGCACCATAAGTACCCTCGCCGACGACCCAGACGGCACCGCTACACTCGAATTTATGCGAGCCACGAAGAAGGCTGCGTCGAAGATAGCTGGAAATTCTCCAGCATCCCTCGGGCTTCATCCGGCCGTCTACTTTTACAGCGCTACTGGACGATTCCAGCCAGCCGCTTTCTTGGCCGCAGTGGCCTTCACACAGGAACTCGTAGAAAAGCGGCGCCTCGTTAAGTACACCGACCTCCGAGCCAAGTTCGAGGACTTCCTGGTCGAATACAAGCACTTCCTAAATCAGATCGTTCAATCCTATGGAAGCCTTCAGAGGTCGGTTCCGCCGATACTCGAAATGTACAAGGTTCTTCTAGATTCGTTGGCCGAAGGACTTGGAGATGAGGCCATCATCGAGCGAATGCGCGCGAACTCCAACCCGCGCCTACCGGTCAAGGTAATCACGGAGGACGATAGAAAGCACGGGCGTAATTTCTCGAGCGACACTAAGAATGCCATTGTTCTCAAGGCGACACTAGACTCGTCTCCAGTCTGTCAGATCTGCAACGCTCGGTTGCATCTCAGATCAATGACAATCGACCACAAGATCCGAAAAGAGGACGGTGGTAACGGAGCTCCTGAAAATGGACAGCTGACGCACCCGTACTGCAACTCCGGCTACAAAGAGAGCGGTAACTTTTCAGGAACCACTATCTAGCTTCTTCGAGGATTGAAGACTGGCCGTACCATTGGCGCGAGGGGCTCCGGACGGCGTCCGCGGCCTCTCGCGCTGGAGCCAACACCGTGACCCGCCGGCCCGCTTCTCCCGTGACATCTAGTCTGGGGAGCCGCCATAACGGCTCACAGATCCTGTCGAGCCTCGTCTACAGCCATTACTACGGCTTCCGCAGCCGCGCCGAGGTCATCATGCTCCCATATACGAAGAACCGTCCAGCCAGCGGCGGCGAGAAGGGCATTCGTCTCCGCATCGCGTTCCATATTGCCTTTAATCTTGGCTGACCATACCTCAGCATTCTTTTTGGCCGGGCGGCTGTGCAGGGGGCACCCATGCCAAAAGCAACCGTCGACGAAGACCGCTACGCGCTCCTTAGGAAACACTACATCTGCACGCCGCCGGATCTCAGGGATAGGGCGGATGTCCACTCGGTATCGCAATCCAGACGCGTAAAGAAGCGAACGCAGCGCCAGCTCTGGACCAGTATCACGGGCACGATTCGCTTGCATATTGGCGCGCACCGCTATAGAAGAAGCCTTGGAATCCACCGGGAGAGGTTTCTCCGTCACAAAACCCTGCTCCCAGGCGTATCGCCACGCTTCAGCCAGGTTGGCTCCACGCCAATCGTGTGCGACCTCGCAGACGTACCGCTCCCGCGTCTCCCCGTCCTCGGACCAGCGAAGATATGCGCGAATTCTCCGCGTTCGACGGTAGAGACGCAAACTAATCGAGGCGCGAGCGTAACGATTATTTCCTAGTGCCACCCAGCGGCGGTTTCTCCCGCCAGCAGCCTTATCTTGCTCGATACTAGGCGCTGCGGCTCCAGTCCGCCGCTTGTACGCACGCTCGGGCGGAACCCCCTCTTTCCAGTGCCTACCTACCCCATCCATCAGACAGTCACTGCCCCGTATCGTCGAGGGTCTTTGCTACCGCCCGCGCAAAGTGCTCGCCGAGCAATACTGGCACGGCGTTTCCGAGCTGACGCATTTTCTCACCCCTCGGACCGCTACCCTCCCAGTCGTCAGGAAACGTCATGACTCGGGCTGTCTCCCGGACAGTCATGTAGCGATGCTGATAGACAGCACTGTCTCCGGGCGCGGAGCCGGGTGCCAACTCATCAAGGAGGACCACGGATTCACCACCAGGAACCCCGTGTACCCCTGCCTTGACGGTCTTTGCTGGCCGGTCTAGTTCATTAGGCGTGTGCCCCTTGTAGATCCGCGCATCAGGCCATCCAACATGATCGGAGATGCCAAGATGGTCAGCTTGGTTGGTCTTCTTGTCCAGCATCTTGAGGTCGATATTTGGAAGCGCTGGCAGCCTCTCGCCAGTACCGTATCCCTGGATTGCATCTCGGAGGGTTCGCCAAGGGGGAAGGTCCTCTTCTCCCAACTTGGGCTGGACACCCTTCGGAATGCGCGCCCGAACTCGCTCCCGTACGTGCGGCTCGACGTAACTATGGCGCGTCCAGTACTCGCTGTTGTCATCGAGCAGCGACAAGTAGAGAGCCTCTTCAGAGTACTTACGCGCAGAATAGAGGTCGTGAAACTCCTCGATGTCGACAGGAAGGTCGGCCCGAAAAGCAACCATCACAACCCGGTTGCGCACTTGGGGTACGCCGAAATCGGCTGCGTTTACAGGGAACACCTTGACCCGATAGTGTTCCTCATTATTATCTTCGTCAGGAAGGTCGACAGTGTCGCCCAAAATTCCAGCCAGCTTGCGGTTGTGATCCTGCCACGAGTCTTCGGACTTTCGAGACTCAAAAGGCAAGGCAAGTTCGCGCTGAATATAGGTGAAGTAGTCCCGGAAGGAAGGTCTCAGAAGACCTCGAACGTTCTCGCAAATAACAGCCTTCGGGCGCATCTCACGAATTGCCTTGAACATGGCCGGGAACATGTTTCGCTTGTCCTCATCCCCCTTCGCCACGCCGCCAGCGCTGAAAGGCTGGCATGGAGGCCCGCCGGCCAACACGTCCACCTGCCCCTCGAAGGCGCTCAAGTCCAGACGACTGACGTCCAGCGGGAAGAGGGGCGCAGGCTCACCCTCGGCCGGCGGTACAGGACTGCACGACTCCGTACACTTGACCCCGTTGACACCGAGCGTCCTACTCGCGTTAGCCTCAAGGGTCTCGCACGCCCGCGCGTTGAACTCGTTCAGCAGGAGAGGGCGGAAGCCAGCACGGTGCACCGCCATGGCGAGGCCGCCCCCGCCGGCGAACAGTTCAACGCTGGTGCGCGGCCTCTTCGTGTCTCCTGGCAGGTCAACCATGACCAAACCATACCGCGGACTTAGCGATCTTGAGGAGCGTCGGCTCGAACATGCCCACGATGCACCGTGCCACGTTCTAGAGTTCCCCTGATCACCAAGCCAGGAGGGGAGACCGGTGATGCCGGACACAGCGGGGCGGGACAGCGCGAATCATGGTGACTTCAGACTCAGCATCACACAGGCGCTCGGTGATCAACTTGCCGACGCCCTGGACGATCTGACTCCTGCACCATTGACAGAGTCCAACTTGAGCAAACTGGAAGATCGCCCCGGCGTCTACCAGCTGTACCGAAATGGCGAGTTCGTCTACGTAGGAAAGGCGGATAAATCGCTACCGACTCGGATTCAGAAGCACCTGAGGAAGGTATCAGGCCGCCAGGGTATCTCCCTTTCCGAGATGACTTTCACTTGCCTCTACGTCGCCGAAGACTTCTCGGCGCTCGCGCCCGAAAAGCTACTGATCAAGAATTATAAGGAACGAGGGGAAATCCCTTGGAACAACAACGGCTTCGGCAATAACGACCCGGGTAAGCGCAGGGATGAGACAGTCGTCAAAGAAAACCATTTCGATGCCCTTTTTCCCATCGACCTGGGCCGGGTGATCCCCAGAATCAAGCCGGGGATGACTACGATCGCCAAGCTGTTGGCCCACGTAAGCAAGGAGGCGCCCTACACCTTCCGCTACGAGAAGAAGAAGATGGGCTCCGCTTACAAGGGAAAGATACAGATTCCAGAAACAGATCTAACGGTTGATCAACTATTCGGCCTCATCGCAAGAAGCCTGTCAGAAGCGTGGCAAATCGCCGTACTCCCAGGTCGAGCTATCTTGTATCCCGATAATGGGCGCACATATCCAAGCGCATGGCGGTACTATCGTGGAGGGCAAGTGCTCGACGTCGAACCCGAAATTGGCGAGGCAGGCGAAATCCCTGACGAGCCTGACGTGGCAGACGATGCGGACTAAAGCAAGTCAAGCGCAATGCCCTACGGGATGATTGAGCGGGCGGCGCTCATGGTGCCCAACCATACTCAAACGAGGGGCTGCGGCCTGGGCTCGACCTGGCGCAGGCCCCCAGAGCAGTCATAAGCATCCGACCAGCAAGGATCCACACACGGCATACGCCCTCCGAGCTGTGTGCGCAGGTTCGAATCCTGCCCGGGGCACTCGCCGAGAATCAGCAAAGATCAAACCCTTACCAGGGTAGATGCGACAGAAGAGGGCGGGAATCAGTCTCACTGACTCCCGCCCTCTTCCGTATTTTTTTTACTGACCCCACGTGAGAAGGCGACGCTTACGGTGTTGCGTCGCCTCGTACGCCATCATCTCCGGCCTGCAGGCCGGCCGAAGATACCGGCGTATCAGTGCAACAGTTCGCCCCTCCCCGCCACCCCCACCAG
>NZ_JBPQTX010000281.1:0-9252 GCF_051386555.1 Streptomyces sp. URMC 126 | reverse complement strand
CCCCCCCCCCCCCCCCCCGAGAAACGGTGAAAGGGCGGGACCGGGGCGACCCACCCCCTACCCCAGCCCAGCCGCCCGGAAATCCTCCAGCCGAGGCCGAATCGTCGCCGTCGGCCCCGCCGCCACCGCGTCCAGCGTCTTCAGCCCGTCCCCCGTGTTCAGCACCACGGTCGTCAGCGACGGATCCAGCACCCCCGCCTCCAGCAGCTTCCGCGTGACGCCCACCGTCACACCGCCCGCCGTCTCGGCGAAGATCCCCTCCGTCCGGGCGAGGAGCCGGATCGCGTCCACGACCTCCCCGTCCGTGACGTCCTCGACCGCACCGCCCGTGCGCCGGGCGATGTCGAGGACGTACGGCCCGTCGGCCGGGTTGCCGATGGCGAGGGACTTGGCGATGGTGTCGGGCTTGACCGGGCGGACGACGTCCTGGCCGTCCTTGAAGGCACGCGAGACGGGCGAGCAGCCCTCCGCCTGGGCGCCGAAGATCCGGTAGGGGCGGTCCTCGACCAGCCCCAGGGCGATCAGCTCCTTCAGCCCCTTGTCGATCTTCGTGAGCTGGGAGCCGGAGGCGACGGGGACGACGAGCTGGTCCGGCAGCCGCCAGCCGAGCTGTTCGCAGATCTCGTAGGCGAGGGTCTTGGAGCCCTCCCCGTAATAGGGGCGCAGGTTGACGTTGACGAAGCCCCAGCCCTCGCCCAGCGGGTCGCCGATGAGCTCGGAGCAGAAGCGGTTGACGTCGTCGTACGTCCCCTCGATGCCGACGAGGTCGCCGCCGTAGACGGCGGCCATGACGACCTTGCCGGCCTCCAGGTCGTGCGGGATGAAGACGCAGGACCGGAATCCGGCGCGGGCGGCCGCCGCGCCTACCGCCCCGGCCAGGTTCCCCGTCGACGAGCAGGACAGCGTGGTGAAGCCGAAGGCGCGGGCGGCCTCCACCGCGACGGCGACGACGCGGTCCTTGAAGGAGTGCGTGGGGTTGCCGGAGTCGTCCTTGACGTGCAGTTCACCGGTGACGCCCAGCTCGCGGGCGAGGTTGTCGGCGCGGACGAGCCGGGTGAGGCCGGGCTCCAGGTTGGGCCGGGAGGCGACGTCGGCGGGGACGGGCAGCAGCGGCGCGTACCGCCAGATGTTCGCGGGGCCGGACTCGATGCGCGCCCGCAGCCCCTCCGGGTCGCCGAGCGGCAGCTCGTAGGCGACCTCCAGCGGGCCGAAGCAGGAGACGCAGGCGAAGACCGGTCCGAGCGGGACGCGCTCGCCGCACTCGCGGCAGGACAGCGCGACGGCGGGCCCGAAGGGACCGTTGACGGAAGCAGCGGCGGAAGCGGCGGCGGAAGTAGCGCGTTCGACGGCTTGCACAGCCATGGAGGCGAGGCCCTTTCTCCTCATCTTCCCCGTGGCGAACCTCGCCACGAGACGGAATTGGCACCTTCCCCGCCGGGAGCCTCACGAGGAGACCGGCTGGAGGGTTGCCGGGGCTTCAACGGGCCGTGTCCCTCTGCCCCTCTGGATGAGCGGTATGGCACTGGGCGCGGCCCAGGCGTTTGTGCGCGCGGCACCCCCGACATACGGGCGTGCTCCGCGTTGTTCAAGACTGTATCGGAAGGTGCGGCCCGGCGAGAGGGCCCGTCCGCACCGCGAGACGGATCATCACACCGACCACAGACGAGGAGTCGTTCACGTGCTGGAAGAGGTGGAGCGCTGGCTGTCCCGGCGGTCCTGGACCGCGGCGGACCGCCCGCTCGACCGGCTGCTCGCCGCCAAGCGCGCGACGGGCACCACGGTCAGCGTCGTCCTGCCCGCGCTGAACGAGGAGGCCACGGTCGGGGACATCGTCACCGCGATCCGCCGCGACCTGATGACCGGCGGCACGCCCCTCGTCGACGAGCTGGTGGTGCTCGACTCCGGCTCGACGGACGGCACGGCGGCGGTCGCCCGCGCGGCCGGCGCCCGCGTCGAACACCGGGACGCGGTGCTGCCGGGTCTGCCCGCCGTCCCCGGCAAGGGCGAGGTCCTGTGGCGTTCCCTGCTGGTGACCTCCGGCGACGTCGTCTGCTTCGTCGACGCCGACCTGCGCGACTTCTCCTCCGCCTTCGTCTCCGGCATCGTCGGACCGCTGCTGACCGACCCGGACGTGGCCTTCGTCAAGGCGATGTACGACCGCCCGCTGGGCGAGGCGGTGGGCCAGGGCGGCCGGGTGACGGAGCTGGTGGCCCGCCCGCTGCTCAACCTGCACTGGCCCCGGCTGGCCGGTTTCGTGCAGCCGCTGGGCGGCGAGTACGCGGCCCGGCGCTCGCTGCTGGAGCGGCTGCCGTTCCCCGTCGGCTACGGCGTGGAGCTGGGGCTGCTGGTCGACGCGCTGCACACGGTGGGCCTGGACGCGCTGGCCCAGGTCGACGTCGGGGTGCGCAAGCACCGGCACCAGGACGGCCGGGCGCTGGGCCGGATGGCCGCCGCCATCTACCGCACCGCCCAGCTCCGGCTGGGCCGGGAACCGCTGATCCGCCCGGAGCTCACCCAGTTCGAGCGCACGGCGGACGGATTCGTTCCGCGCACCTACCCGGTGGACACCGAGGAGCGCCCGCCGATGGCGGGGATCCCCGAGTACGCGCGGCGCCGCGCGGCGTAGGCGTACGTTTGAGCGGTTGGCGGGCTGGCAAGGCTCGCGTCATGGTCGCTGAGCACGTGCAGAACGCCCCCATCGTCGTGGCCTCCAACCGCGGCCCGGTCTCCTACCGGGTCGCCGAGGACGGCTCCCTGACCTCCGGCCGGGGCGGCGGTGGCCTGGTCTCCGGCCTCAGCGCCATCGGCACGGACTCCGGCGCGGTCTGGGTCTGCGCCGCGCTCGGCGAGGGCGACCGCCTGGCCGCCCGCCGCGCGGGCCGCCGCCTCGACCCCGCCGACACCGGCGGCTACGGCGTACGGATGCTCGACGTCCCGGCCGAGACCTTCGCCGCCGCGTACAACGGCATCGCCAACTCGGTGCTGTGGTTCGTCCACCACCTGCTGTACCAGACGCCGCTGGAGCCCGTCTTCGACGCCGCGTTCCGCGAGCAGTGGGCCGCCTACGAGACGTACAACGCCGCCTTCGCGGACGCGCTCGCCGAGGAGGCCGCCGAGGGCGCCGTGGTGCTCGTCCAGGACTACCACCTGACGCTGGTCCCCGGGATGCTCCGCGAGCGCCGCCCCGACCTGCGCATCGGCCACTTCTCGCACACCCCCTGGGCGCCGCCGGACTACTACCGGATGCTCCCCGACGACGTGGCGGCCCAGGTGCTGCGCGGCATCCTCGGCGGCGACCGCGCGGCGTTCCTCACCCGCCGCTGGGCCGACGCGTTCGCCGCCTGCTGCGCCGACGTCCTCGGCGCGGAGATCGAGCGCGCGGCCGACGGGACGGCGACGGCCGTGCGCCACGGCGGACGGACGACCCTGCTCGGCGTGCACGGCCTCGGCGCGGACGCCGCGTTCCTGCGCGAGCGCGCCCACCGCCCGGACGTCGAGGAGCGGATGGCCGCCCTGCGCGAGCAGGTGGGCGCCGGCCGCCGGACGATCGTCCGCGTGGACCGCACCGAGCTGTCGAAGAACATCGTCCGCGGCCTGTACGCGTACCGGCGGCTGCTGGAGGACCACCCGCAGTGGCACGAGCGCGTGGTCCACATCGCGTTCGCCTACCCCTCGCGGCAGGACCTCGCCGTCTACCGCGACTACACGGCGGAGGTCGAGCGCGTCGCGACCGCGATCAACGAGGAGTTCGGGACACCCGGTTGGCAGCCGGTCGCGCTGCACGTCAAGGACGACTTCGCGCGCTCCCTCGCCGCCTACCGGATGGCCGACGTGGCCCTGGTCAACCCGATCCGCGACGGCATGAACCTGGTCGCCAAGGAGGTGCCGGTCGTCTCCGACGACGGCTGCGCGCTGGTGCTCTCGCGGGAGGCGGGCGCCGCGGCCGAGCTGGGGGCGGACGCGATCGTCGTCAACCCGTACGACGTCGAGGCCACCGCCCGCGCCCTGCACGAGGCGCTGCTGATGGACCCCGGGCAGCGCGCGGACCGGTCGAAGCGGCTGGCCGCGGCGGCGACGGCGCTGCCGCCGGCGCGCTGGTTCGTCGAACAGCTGGAGGCGCTGCGGGCGTTGTAGGCCCTGAGGGTGTCCGTCGCACCGGGACGGGAGGGGCGCCGGGGCGTGGGGCGGGCTCCCGTTCGCGCCGGTGTGCTTCGGCCGCCCGGCTGGCGGGCGGTGCGGCGGGGTAGTCATCGGGACATGCCGATCGCACCGCGCTGGGTCGCCCTGGCGGCGGCAACGGCCGCCGCCCTCGCCGTGACCACGTCCGGTTGTTCCTCCGGATCCGACGACGACAAGACGGAGTCCAAAGGGGCCAAGGGGCCCGCGGCCACCGGCACGGCGTCGCCCTCGGGGGGCGCACGGGCCGGAGGACCGTCCGCTTCTTCCTCCACTTCCTCTTCCGGTTCCGCCGGTTCAGGTGACGGGACGGTGCCCGCCGGGCCGGGCCCGCAGTCCTCGTACACCGTGCAGAAGCAGCCCGCTCCCGGCACCTGCGTCTACCGCTGGACCGCCGCCAAGGAGCCGCTGCCCGACCCCAAGTGCACCCCGGGGGCCACCAATCCGAAGGTCACCCCGGAGACCCTGAAGACGACCATCTGCCGCAGCGGTTACACCAAGGACATCAGGCCGCCCACGAACATCACCAGTCGCGAGAAGACCGCCAACGCCGCCTCCTACGGCTACAAGAAGTCACTCCGGGACGCCGAGTACGACCACCTCATCAGTCTCCAACTCGGCGGCGACCCCAACGACCCCCGCAACCTGTGGGTCGAGCCGCCCTCCCCCGGCCACAGGGAGGGCGCGGGCCCCAACAACCCCAAGGACGTCGTCGAGACCAAGCTGAAGAACGCGATCTGCTCGGGCAAGGCGGACCTGCGGAAGGCGCAGCAGGCCATAGCCAAGGACTGGACGACCGCGCTGGCGGCGGTCGGCATCAAGGACGACGGGAAAGGGCGCCGGGAGACGGCCGACCCGGACGACGACTGAGCGGGACGGGCCCGGCTCGCCGGGGGAGAAGGGGGAGAAGGCGGAGAAAAGGGGGGCCGGACGGGGCGTCCGCCGCGTGCCCGGCTGCGGAAGCGCTCTCCGCCTGCGCGACGCGCGGGGGCGCTGGGACGTAAGCGACGTACGCGACATACGCCGCTTCCGGCACCGCCGGGGCCTGAGAACCCCTCGTGGCGGACCGGCCGGTCACGGCACACCCCCCGCCTGCCACAAGGGGCGAGCCGCCGACGGCCCGGGGAACACCCCGAACGCCACTCAGGCGCCGGAGGACGCCCCAAGCCCCTCCGCTCCCCCGGCCGTCACCCCGTCCGCCAGCGCCTCCAGCAGCCCCACCACGCCCTTGGGCCCGTCGACCACCAGATCCGCCCGGTCGGCGAGCTCGGTGACCTCGCTGCTGCCGCTGCACACCAGGACGCCGGTCAGCCCGTCGCCGCGCAGCCGTTCCACCGCGTCGAAGGCGGCGAGGTCGCCGAGGTCGTCCCCGGCGTAGAGGACGCAGTCGGCGCCGGTGGCGCGGACGTGGTCGGCGAGGGCGACGCCCTTGTCCATGCCCGGCGGGCGCAGCTCCAGCACCAGCCGGCCGGGCTCGACGATCAGCCCGTGCCGGGCGGCCAGTTCGGCCAGCGGCTTCTCCAGGGCGCGGAAGGCGCCCTGCGGGTCGGGGGCGCGGCGGGTGTGGACGGCGACGGCCCGGCCGCCCTTGTTCTCGATGGGCGCGGTCTCGACCCAGGTGCCGTGCCAGGCGCCGGACGCGTCCAGCACGCCGGGCAGCTCGGCCTGGACGGCGGCGATGCCCGGGTGCGGGGCGGGCGAGCTGACGGTGCCGGTGGCCGCGTCCCAGCGTTCGGCGCCGTAGTGGCCGAGCACGGCCAGGCGTTCGAGGCCCGGCACCCCGGCGAAGCCGCCGTAGCGGACGGCGACCCCGGCGGGCCGGCCGGTGATCACCGCCACGGAGTTCAGGTGCGGCGCGAGCCGGGCGAGGGCGGGGACGGCCGCGGGGTGCGCCCGGGCGCGTTCGGGGTCGGGGACGATCTCGGCGAGCGTCCCGTCGAAGTCCAGCGCGACGATCGCGCGTCCGGGCCGGGCGAGGAGCGCGGCGAGGCCCTCGCGCCCGGCGGATGTCACGGGTTCCGGAAGGGGGTGGCTGGCCATGTCGACGACCCTACCCAGGCGGGCGCCGTCAAGTCGGGGCTTCCGGATTTCGTCGGCCGGGGTTTTCGGGGCCGGGTTTCGGGACGCGCGTTCCAGGGAACCCCGGCGGCTCCTCACCCCGTACCCCCGGCGGCTCCTCACCCCCGTACGCCCGGCCCTTCAGCGACGGGCCCGCCGGGCCTCGCGGAGGCGGCGCAGCCGGTTGACCGTGACGGGGTCGTGGGCGAGGGCGCGCGGGTCGTCCAGCAGGGCGTTGAGCAGCTGGTAGTAGCGGGTGGGCGTGATGCCGAGCCGTTCGCGTACGACCCGTTCCTTGGCGCCGGGGCCCGGCCACGACCGCCGTTCCAGGGCGAGCACGGCCAGGTCCCGCTCGGAGAGCGGCCGGTCGCTGTCTTCCATGCGGACCAGCGTAGGCGACGGGCTCACGGCCCGTCCCCCACCCGTCCCGGCCGGCGTCCGGGCCGGTGTCCCGGCTAGCGCGCCACGCCGTCCGTGGAGTCCGCCTCGCGCTGGATCTCGTCGAGGATGCCGGCGACGTCGGCGCCCTTCTGCACGACTCCGCCGATCTTCTCCTTGATCGTCTTGCTGACCTTGGCCCAGGAGGTCTTGTCGGCGGGGTAGAACTCGGCCTGCGGCAGCGGGTCCAGGAACGGCAGCAGCTTCTTCCGCTTCGCCGACGACTCCTTGCGCATCTGCTCGGACGCGGACGTGGTGACCGGCAGCAGGTCGTACTTGCCGGTGAAGTCCAGCACGGTCTGGGTGCCGTAGAGGAAGTCGAGGAAGAGGCCCATCTCCTTGCGGGGGCCGGTCTTGAAGGCCATGACCCAGTCGGCGACACCCATCGTCGACTTCGCCTTGCCGTCGATGCCGGGAAGCGGGGCCCTGCCGTACTTGATCTGCCCGGCCTCCGCCTGCTGCATCAGGCTGGGGTGGCCGTGGAGCATGCCGACCTCGCCCTTGCAGAAGGCGTCGAACAGCTCCTGGCGGTTGGTGCGGGCGGGGTTGCCGGGGCCGGTGAGGTCCTTGCCGACGAGCTCGTCGCGCAGCCACTCGAACGTCTTGACGTTCTGCTGCGAGCGGATGGTGTAGCTGCCGTTCTTGTCGGTGTAGCCACCGCCGCCGCCCAGCATCCACAGCATCGTCTCGGCGGGCGCCTCCTCCGGGCCCAGCGGCAGCCCGAACGGGATCTTCACGCCGGCGGCCTTCAGCTTCGCCGCGGCGGCCTGGAGCTCGGCCCAGTTCTGCGGGGCCTTGAGGATGCCGGCCTTGCGGAACAGCGTCTCGTTGTAGAAGAGCAGCCGGGTGGAGGAGACGAACGGCAGGCCGTACTGCATCCGGTGCACCTCGCCCGCGCGGGCGATCGAGGCGATGAAGTCGGCCTGGGTGGATATGGAGAGCAGCTGGTCGGCGCTGTAGAGCTTGCCGGCGGCGGCGAAGTCGGCGTACGCGCCGATCTGCGCGATGTCCGGGGCGTTGCCCTGGGCGACCATGTCGGCGACCTTCTTGTCGACCTCGGTCCAGCTGTAGACCTCGACCTCGACCTTGACGCCCTTGTGGTCGCCCATGAAGGTGCGGGCGACCGAGTCCCAGTACTTCTTCGAGCTGTTCTCCGGCTTGCCGTCGCCGTACTCGGCGGCGACCAGCCGCAGCGTCTTGCCGCCCCCGGGCCCGTCGGTGCCGCACGCCGAGAGTGCGGGCGCCATCGCCGCCGTCGCGGCACCCGCCGCCGAGAGACCCAAGAACCGCCGCCGCTCCACTTGCTTTCCGCCCTTGTGGTTGTGATCCGTGTGACCGTGCCCGTGCCCGTGCGCGCGCCCCCGGCCGTGGTGCGGGGGACCCGCCCGGTGGGGACCGCGGGAGTCGCGGACTCCGCACGTTCTTCCGCGCCACCTTAAAGGCTCTTCGAACACGGGCTCGCAACGGCCTCGCCCTTCCCCCCGCCCGCGACGGGCTGCTATCCACGGTGGGGCACGGACGGAACGCTCACGCACACCGCAAGGAGCCCAGGTCATGGCCGTATCACCCAGCGCGTCGCCCACCCCGCCGCCCGCCGCCCCCGGATCCCGTACCGCCGCCGAACTCGCCACCCAGCCCGCCTGCTGGCGCCGGGCGGCGGACGCCGCCGCGCGGGCCGGCGGGCTCCCCCGGGCCGGCGAGCGGGTCGCCGTCACCGGGTGCGGCACCTCCTGGTTCATGGCGCAGGCGTACGCGGCCCTCCGCGAGGCGGCGGGGCAGGGCGAGACGGACGCGTTCGCCGCGTCGGAGTTCCCGGCCGGCCGCCGCTACGACCGGATCGTGGCGATCACCAGGTCCGGCACCACGACGGAGGTCCTGGACCTCCTCCGCGCCCTCCGGGGCACCGCGCCGCTGCTGGCACTCACCGCCGACCCCGCCACTCCGGTGCGGGACGCGGCCGACGCGCTGGCGGTGCTGGACTGGGCGGACGAGGAGTCCGTCGTCCAGACGCGGTTCGCGACGACCGCCCTCGCGCTGCTGCGGGCCACCCTGCCGGGCGGGACGGACGCGGTGCTGCGGGCCGCCGAGGAAGCGACCGCGGCCGTCACGGAGCCGCTGCCGGCCGCGCTGCTCTCCGCCTCCCAGTGGACGTTCCTCGGGCGCGGATGGGCGTACGGCTTGGCCCAGGAGGCGGCCCTGAAGATGCGGGAGGCGGCGGGGGCCTGGACGGAGGCGTACCCGGCCATGGAGTACCGGCACGGGCCGGTCGCCATCGCCGGACCGGGGCGGGTGACCTGGGCCTTCGGCCCGGTGCCCGACGACGGCCTGGAGCGGGCGGTGAGCGCGGCCGGCGGAACGTTCGTCCACGCGGACCGTGACCCGATGGCGGAGCTCGTGCGGGCGCAGCGGGTCGCGGTGGCGGTGGCGGAGTCGCGCGACCGCGACCCGGACCGGCCGCGGGGACTGACGCGGAGCGTGGTGCTCGGCGCCTAGCGGCGGGGTGGGGGGTGGGGTGCCCCGGTCCCGCCCTCTCACCGTTTCGGGGGGGGGGGGGGGGGGGGGGGGGGGGGGGGGGGGGGG
>NZ_JBPQTX010000280.1:0-9257 GCF_051386555.1 Streptomyces sp. URMC 126 | reverse complement strand
GGGCCGGGGTGGTGGGCGCCGGATCGGCGGCGTTCGCGGCGGGTGCGGTCAGGGCGGCGAGCCGGTCCAAGGCCGTCCGCAGGGTGTCGGCGGCGTGTTCGCCCGCCAGCCCGAAGTGGTCGCCGGGCACCTCGCCCGCCGCGTCCGCCGTGGGCCAGGCGGCCCGCCAGCCGGCGTCCGGCCGGTCCGGGAGGTTCGCCAAGTCCCGCATACCGGGCAGCGGTTCGGCCGCCCGCAGGTGGAGGACGGGGGTGGTCAGCGGCTCCGGCCGCCAGCCGGAGAACAGCCGGTCGTAGCCGCCCATGGCGGTCAGGCAGGTGTCGTCCCAGCGGTCGTCGCCGGGGCCGAGGGAGCCGTCGCCGTCGCGCAGCCGCCGGCCGATCTCCTCCTGGATCGCGGGAAGCGCCGCGCTGCCGGGGAGGTAGCTGTCGAGCAGGACGACCGCGCGCGGCGGGGTGCCGAGCGCCTCCAGCCGGGCGGCGACGGCGTGGGCGATCCAGCCGCCCGCCGAGTGGCCGAGGAGGGCGAACTCCCCGTCCGGGGCGCACCGGAGGACGTCTCCGGCGTGATGGCTCGCGAGTGCCTCCAGGGTGTCCGGGAGGTCCTCGCCCGCGGTGAAGCCGGGGGCCGGGAGGGCCCACAGCTCGGCCGTGTCCTGGGCCGCCGCGGCGAGCCGGGCGTACTGGTGGGCTCCGGAGCGGCCGGCGAACGACGGGAAGCAGAGCAGCCGGGTGCCGGCCGGGCCGCGGGAGAGCCGGACGGGGGCCGGGCTCGCGGCCGGGCGTTCGCCGGTGCCGAAGGCCGGGCGGTAGCGGGAGGCGGTCCGCAGCAGGTCCTGGAAGGCGGCGAACTCCCCGAGCTCGCCGGCCCGCAGGGCGAGCGCGGCGAGGGTGCCGCCGCCGGGCTCCTCCCCGGCGCCGGACTCTAGGGCGGCCAGCAGGTGGGCGGCGAGCGCCTTGAGGGTGGGGTGGTCGAAGACCAGCGAGGTGGACAGGGTGAGGCCGGTGGCCGTCTGGAGCGCGGTGCGGAGCTCGGCGGCGGCGAGCGAGTCGAAGCCCAGCTCGGGCAGGCCGACGCTCGCCTCCACGGCCTCCGTCGTGGGGTGGCCGAGCACGGCGGCGATGTGCGTCGCGGTCAACTCGGTCACCAGGCGCTCGCGTTCGCCGCCGGAGAGCGGCAGAAGGCGGTCGCGCAGCGACGGCCCGTCGGGGGCGGGCTCGGCGA
This sequence comes from Streptomyces sp. URMC 126, assembly GCF_051386555.1. NCBI lineage: Bacteria > Bacillati > Actinomycetota > Actinomycetes > Kitasatosporales > Streptomycetaceae > Streptomyces > Streptomyces sp. URMC 126. Next base: position 8,033 of record NZ_JBPQTX010000280.1, on the reverse strand, counting down.
CGGGCTCGGCGACCGGTCGGGTGACCGGTCGGGTGACCGCCGGGACCGGACCGCCGGTGACGGGGGCTCCCGGGACGGCGGGGGCGACGACGTCCGGCCAGTAGCGCTGCCGCTGGAACGCGTACGTCGGCAGCTCGACGCGCCGGGCTCCGTACGCGGCGTGGAACCGTGCCCAGCCCGGGCCGGCCGCGCCGCGGACCCGGGCCCGGGCGAGGGCGGTGATCAGGCTCGTCTCCTCGTCCCGGCCGCGCCGGAGCAGCGGTACGGCGGCCTCGCCGCCGCTGCCCGCGTCGGCCAGGGCGTCCCGGACCAGCGCCGAGAGGACGCCGCCGGGCCCCAGTTCGAGGAACGTCGTCACGCCGTCGGCGGCCAGCCGCCGGACGCCGTCGAGGAACCGCACCGGGCGGCGGATGTGCCGGACCCAGTAGTCCGGAGAGCATACCTCCTCCGGCTCCAGGATCTCTCCGGTCACGTTGGACACCAGGGTGACGCGAGGGGCGTGGTAGTCGAGCCCGGCCGCAACGGAGCGGAAGTCCCCCAGCACCTCGTCCATCAGCGGCGAGTGGAATCCGCGCGTCACCCGCAGCCGCTTGGTGCGGTGGCCCCGGGCGGCGAGGAGTTCCGCCACGCGCTCGACGGCCTCGCGCGCGCCGGAGACGACGGTGGCCCGGGGGCCGTTGACGGCCGCGATACCCGCCCGGCCGTCGTCGGCCAGGACGGCCGCGACCTCGTCCTCGGCGGCCTCGACCGCCACCATGATCCCGTCCGGCGAGGAGGCCGCCATCAGCCGGCCGCGGGCGGCGACCAGGGCGCAGGCGTCCTCCAGGGACAGCACGCCGGCCACGTGGGCGGCGGTCAGCTCGCCGATCGAGTGCCCGCCGAGCCGCTCGGGGACCACGCCCCAGCCCTCCAGCAGACGGGCGAGCGCGACACCGGTGGCGAACAGGGCGGGCTGGGTGTACGCGGTGTCGTCCAGCAGGGCCGCTTCGGGCGTGCTCTCCTCGGCGAACAGCACCTCCCTGAGCGGGCGTTCGAGGTGGGTGTCCAGGTGGCCGCAGACCTCGTCCAGCGCCTCCGCGTAGGCCGGGAACGCGGCGTACAGCGCGCGTCCCATGCCCGGCCGCTGGCTGCCCTGGCCGGGGAAGAGGAAGGCCGTCCGGCCGCCGGCGGCGACGTCGCGTACGACGTGCGGCGCCGGGCTGCCGGCGGCCAGCGCGGCGAGACCGGCGAGCAGGCCGTCGCGGCCGGAGGCGAGGACGGCGGCCCGGTGCTCCAGCGCTCCGCGCGTGGTGGCGAGGGAGTAGGCGACGTCCAGCGGCGTCAGCGCGGGGCGTTCGGCGACGTACGCCCGGAGGCGCTCGGCCTGAGCGCGCAGCGCCTGCTCGCCCCGGCCGGAGAGCACGCAGGGAACGAGCACGGGCCCGCCCGCGGGCGCCTGGGCGCCGACCCGCTGACCGTTCGCCGACGCGGCCGGGCCGCCGGCGGGAGCGGAAGCCTCCGCCGCGGACACCTGCGCACCCTGCGCAGGCGTGCGCGCACCTTCCACGGCCGCCGGCCCCGCCTCGGCGAGCGCGGACCCGTTCGCGGGCGTCTGAGCGCCGGCCCGCCGGCCGTTCACGGACCCGGCCGGGTCGCCGGCGGGCTGGGACACGTCCGCCGCAGGCGCCTGCGCACCCACCGCGGTTGCGGCTACACCTTGCGCTGACGCCGGCGCACCCCGCACGGGCGTGCGCGCACCTTCCACGGCCGCCGGCCCTGCCTCGGCGAGCGCGGGCGCGGCCCCCGCCGCCGCCGGCTCGCTGCCCGCCGGCGCGGAAACGGCCTCCGCCGACGGCGACACGCCGCCTGCGGGCACTGCTCCGGGCTCCCCGGGCGTGAACGCGCCCTCCGCCCGCACTTCCCCGGCCCCCGCGAACGCGGGCACGCCCTCCGCCCGTGCGGGCGCACCCACCGCCGGGGTCACAGCGCCGCCTCCCGGCGCCTGTTCGAGGACGACGTGGGCGTTGGTGCCGCTGATGCCGAATGAGGAGACGGCCGCACGGCGCGGGCGGCCGGGGTGCGGCCAGGGGCGTTCCTCGGTGAGGAGTGCGACCGTGCCGGCGGACCAGTCGACGTGCGGGCTGGGTTCGTCGGCGTGGAGGGTCCGGGGCAGGAGGCCGTGTTCCATCGCCTTGACCATCTTGATGACGCCGGCCAGGCCGGCCGCGGCGGCGGTGTGGCCAATGTTGGACTTCACCGAGCCGAGCCACAGCGGCCGGCCTTCGGGCCGTTCCTTCCCGTACGTGGCGATCAGCGCCTGGGCCTCGATGGGGTCGCCGAGGGGCGTGCCGGTGCCGTGGGCGTCGACGGCGTCCACGTCGGCCGGGGTCAGCCCGGCGTTGGCCAGGGCCTCGCGGATGACGCGCTGCTGGGAGGGGCCGTTGGGGGCGGCGAGGCCGTTGCTGGCGCCGTCCTGGTTGGTGGCCGTGCCCCGGACGAGGGCGAGGACGGGGTGGCCGTTGCGGCGCGCGTCGGAGAGCCGCTCGACGAGGAGCAGGCCGGCGCCCTCGCCCCAGGCGGTGCCGTCGGCGGCGGCCGAGAACGCCTTGCACCGGCCGTCGGGCGCCAGCCCGCGCTGCCGGGAGAACCCGACGAACGCCTGCGGCGTCGACAGCACGGTCACGCCGCCCGCCAGGGCGAGCGTCGACTCGCCGGAGCGCAGCGACTGGCAGGCCAGGTGCAGGGCCACCAGCGACGACGAGCAGGCGGTGTCGACCGTGACGGCCGGGCCTTCCAGGCCGAACGTGTAAGCCAGGCGGCCGGAGATGACGCTGGCCGCGTTGCCCGTCAGGACGTACCCCTCCAGGCCCTCCGCCGCGCCGGCCGCCAGCGCCGTGTAGTCCTGGCCGCTGGAGCCGGCGAACACGCCGGTGCGGCTGCCGCGCAGCGACGTGGGGTCGATGCCGGCCCGTTCGAACGCCTCCCAGGCGGTCTCCAGCAGGAGCCGCTGCTGCGGGTCCATGGCCAGGGCCTCGCGGGGGCTGATGCCGAACAGCCCGGCGTCGAACCGGTCGGCGCCCTGGATGAAGCCGCCCTGGCGGGTGTAGGTGGTGCCGGGGTGGGCGGGGTCGGGGTGGTAGAGCGCGTCGAGGTCCCAGCCCCGGTCCTCGGGGAACGGGGTGATCGCGTCGCCGCCGGCGGCGACCAGCCGCCACAGGTCCTCGGGGCCGGCGACGCCGCCCGGGAAGCGGCAGGCCATGCCGACGATCGCGATCGGCTCGTCGTCGGCGGCGGCGGTCGCGGCCGGGAGGGCCCGCGCGGTGTCGTCCTCGCCGAGGAGGTCCGCGAGGATGCGGCGGCTCAGCGCCTCGGGGGTCGGGTGGTCGAACACGACGGTCGCGGGGAGCGGCAGGCCGGTGGCGGCGCGCAGCCGGTTGCGGAGTTCGACGGCGGTGAGCGAGACGAACCCGAGTTCGTTGAAGGGGCGTCGGGGCTCGACCCGTACGTCCTGTCCGAGCACGGCCACGGCGTGCGCGGCCACCAGGTCGGTGAGCGTCCGCACGCGTTCGTCCTCGGGCAGCGCGGCCAGGCGCCGCAGCAGCGCGGACGCGGCCGTGTCGGGCTCCTCCGGCTCCTCCGGCCGTCCGCCGCCGGGGCGCCCGCCGGCGCAGCGCCGGGACCACCAGGCCGACAGGGCGGGCAACAGCGCGTCGAGGCGGGCGAGTTCGTCGGCGTCGGCGAGTTCGAGGAGTGCGGCGAGCGCGTCGTGGTCCTCGTCGGCGACGGCCGTCCAGAACCGCTCCTCCAGCGGGTCCCGGGCGCCCGCCGCGCCGGGGCGGGTCTCGACCCAGTAGCCGCGCCGCCGGAAGGCGTAGGTGGGCAGGTCGGTGAGACGGCGGGCGGCGGGCGGGAAGGCGGGCGTCCAGTCGACGGCGAGGCCGCGGGTGTGCGCCTCGGCGAGGGAGGTGAGGAAGCGCCGCCAGTCGCCCTCGTCGCGGCGGAGCGATCCGACGGCGACGGCCTGGACGCCGGAGTCCTGCGCGGTCTCCTCGACGCCGACGGTGAGGACGGGGTGCGGGCTGCACTCGACGAACGCGCCGTGGCCCTGGGCGAGCAGGTCGCGGACGACGGGCTCGAAGCGGACGGTCTCGCGGAGGTTGCGGTACCAGTAGTCGGCGTCGAGCCCGGCGGTGTCCAGCGGGCCGCCGGTCAGGGTGGAGTGGAAGGGGACGGTCCCGGTGCGGGGCCGGAGGCCGGCGAGGTCGGCGAGGACGCGCTCGCGGACGCGCTCGACCTGCGCGGAGTGGGAGGCGTAGTCGACGGGGACGCGCCGGGCGCGTATCCCGCGGGTCTCGCAGCGGGCCAGCAGCTCGTCCAGGGCGGCGGGTTCGCCGGAGACGACGGTGGACCGCGGCCCGTTGACGGCGGCGACGGACACCCGGTCGCCGAAGCCGCACTCGTCGAACAGCGCGGCGACGGCGTCGGCGCCGAGGGGCACGGCCACCATGCCGCCGTCGCCGGAGAGGATCTCGCCGATGGCGCGGGACCGCAGGGCGGCCACCCGGGCGCCGTCCTCCAACGACAGGCCGCCCGCGACGCAGGCGGCGGCGATCTCCCCCTGGGAGTGTCCGACGACGCCGACGGGCTCGACGCCCATCGAGCGCCACAGCGCCGCCAGCGACACCATCACGGCCCACAGCACCGGCTGGACGACGTCGACGCGCTCCAGCCCGGGGGCGCCGGGCGCCCCGCGCAGGACGCCGGTCAACGACCAGTCCACGAACGGCTCCAGGGCCCGCTCGCACGCCTCGACGCTCTCCCGGAAGGTGTCGCTGGTGTCGAGGAGGCCGACGGCCATGCCGGCCCACTGGGAGCCCTGGCCGGGGAAGACGAAGACGGCACCGGTGTGCGCGGCGTCGGCCTCGCCGGTCACCACGCCGGGGGCGACACCCGCTTCCGCCAGATCCCGTACACCGTCGGCGAGTTCGGCGCCACGGCCGATGACGACGGCGCGGTGGGCGAAGGTGGCGCGGCCGGTGGCCAGCGTCCAGCCGACGGCCGCCGGGTCGGCGTCGGGCCGGTCGGGCCCCTCGGTCCGGTCCGTCCCCTCGGTCCGGTCCGCCCGCTCGGCGAGGTGCGCGGCGAGCCGCTCGGCCTGGGCCCGGAGGGCGCCCGCGCTCTTGGCGGACAGCAGCCACGGCAGCACCCCCGCGTCCTCGGCGGGCGGCACCGGCTCGGCGTCCGGCGCCTGTTCGAGGATGACGTGGGCGTTGGTGCCGCTGACGCCGAAGGAGGACACGCCGGCCCGCCGGGGACGGCCGGCGTCCGGCCAGGCCCGCCGCTCGGTGAGCAGCTCGACGGCGCCCGCCGACCAGTCGACGTGCGGGGTCGGCTCGTCGGCGTGCAGGGTGCGCGGGAGAACGCCGTGCCGCAGCGCCATGACGGTCTTGATGACGCCGGCGACGCCCGCCGCCGCCTGCGTGTGGCCGATGTTGGACTTCAACGAGCCCAGCCAGAGCGGCTGTTCGGCGGGCCGGTCCTGTCCGTAGGTGGCGAGCAGCGCCTGCGCCTCGATGGGGTCGCCGAGCGAGGTGCCGGTGCCGTGGGCCTCGACGGCGTCCACGTCCCGGGCGGAGAGCCGGGCGTCGGCGAGCGCCTGCCAGATGACGCGCTGCTGGGACGGGCCGTTGGGCGCGGTGAGCCCGTTGGAGGCGCCGTCCTGGTTGACGGCCGAACCGCGGACGACGGCGAGGACGGGGTGGCCGTTCCGGCGCGCGTCGGAGAGGCGTTCGAGGGCGAGCATGCCGACGCCCTCGCCCCAGCCGGTGCCGTCGGCGGCGGCCGAGAACGCCTTGCACCGCCCGTCGGGGGCCATCCCCCGCTGCCGGCTGAACTCGACGAACATCCCCGGCGACGCCATGATCGCCGCTCCGCCGGCCAGGGCCACGGTGGACTCGCCGCGCCGCAGCGACTGGCAGGCCAGGTGCAGGGTCACCAGCGACGACGAGCAGGCGGTGTCGATGGTGACCGCCGGGCCCTCCAGGCCGAGGACGTACGAGAGCCGGCCGGAGAGGACGCTGGCCGCGCTGCCGGACAGCAGGTAGCCCTCGAAGTTCTCGGTGGCCCGCTGGAGGAGGGCGCCGTACTCCTGGTGGCCGGTGCCGACGAAGACGCCGGTACGGCTGCCGCGCAGCGTCTCGGGGTCGATGCCGGCGCGTTCCAGCGCCTCCCAGGAGGTCTCCAGCAGCAGCCGCTGCTGGGGGTCCATGGCGAGGGCCTCGCGGGGGCCGATGCCGAAGAAGGCGGCGTCGAACCGGTCGGCGTCGCGCAGGAAGCCGCCCTCGCGGGCGTAGCAGGTGCCCGGGTGGTCGGGGTCGGGGTGGTAGAGCGCGTCGAGGTCCCAGCCCCGGTCGTCGGGGAACGGCCCGACGGCGTCCCGCCCCTCGTCGACCAGCCGCCACAGGTCCTCGGGGCTGCCGACGCCGCCCGGGAAGCGGCAGGCCATGCCGACGACGGCGATCGGCTCGCCGGCGACGGCCTCCATCTCCTCCAGCCGGCGCCGGGTCTCCCCCAGGTCGGCGGTGACGCGCTTGAGGTAGTAGCGCAGTTTGTCCTCGGTGCGCTGTGGCACGCCGCCGGCGGCGGTCTTCTCCTCGGTCCCCATGGACGCAACACCCTTCACAGTTTCGACGGCACGGTTACCGAGCGGTCAGGAAATGCCGAGTTCCTTCTCGATGTAGTCGAAGACCTCGTCGTCGTCGGCGGCGGAGAGGTCGGTGCCGGGCGGCGGCTCGTCGCCGCCGGCCGGCCGGTCGTCCTCCCACCGGGCGGCGACGGCCCGCAGCCGGGTGGCGACCCGGACCCGGTCGGGGTCGTCCGCGGGCAGCGCGGCGAGCGCGGTCTCCAGCCGGTCGAGGTCGTCGAGGACGGACCGGGCGGCGGGGACGCCTTCGGCGGGGAGCCCCTCGCGGAGGTGCCGGGCGAGGGCGATGGCCGTCGGGTAGTCGAAGACGAGGGTGGCGGACAGCCGGGTGCCGGTGGCGGCGGTGAGCCGGTTGCGGAGCTCGACGGCGGTCAGCGAGTCGAAACCCAGCTCCTCGAACGGCTGGTCGGCGGCGACGGCCGCGGCGCCCGCGTGCCCGAGCACCTGGGCGGCCTGGGTGCGGACGAGGTCGAGCAGGACCCGGTCGCGGCCGGCGGTGTCGAGCCCGGCGAGGCGCTGCCGCAGGTCCCCCGCGAGGTCCGGGCCGGTGTTCCCGGCGGACCGGGCGGGCGGTGGGACCAATCCGTGCAAGAGCGGCGGCAGTTGGGTGGAGGCGGCGCGCAGGGCGGCGGTCTCCAGCCGGACGGGCAGCAGTACCGCGCGGCCGGCGCCGAGGGCGGCGTCGAAGAGGGCCAGGCCCTCGTCGGCGGAGAGCGGCAGCACGCCGGAGCGGCGCATCCGGCGCCGGCCGGCCTCGTCGAGCGCGTCGGCCATGCCGCCGGTGCCCTCCCACGGCCCCCAGGCCAGGGAGACGGCGGGCAGCCCGGCGGCGGCGCGGTGCCCGGCGAGCGCGTCGAGGTAGGCGTTGGCCGCCGCGTAGCCGCCCTGCCCGGCGCCGCCGAGGGTGGCGGTGGCGGAGGAGAACAGCACGAACGCGGCGAGCGGCCGGTCGCGGGTGAGGTCGTGCAGGTGGCGGGCGGCGTCGGCCTTGGGGGCGAGGACGGCGGCGGCGCGCTCGGCGGTGAGCGCCGGGACGACGGCGTCGTCCACGACGCCGGCCGCGTGGACGACGGCGGTCAGGGGGTGGGCGGCGGGCACGGTGTCCAGCGCGGCGGCCAGGGCCGTACGGTCGGACACGTCGCAAGCGCGGACGTCCACCCGGGCGCCGAGCTCCTCCAGCGCGGCGGTGAGCTTCTTGGCGCCCTCGGCGGCCGGCCCCTTCCGGCCGAGCAGCAACAGGTTGCGCACGCCGTGCCGTTCGACGAGGTGCCGGGCGACGAGGGCGCCCAGGGCGCCGGTGCCGCCGGTGACGAGGACGGTGCCGTCGGGGTCGAACGGGGCTGTCTCTTAT
>NZ_JBPQTX010000279.1:0-9293 GCF_051386555.1 Streptomyces sp. URMC 126 | reverse complement strand
GCGGGGCGGGGCGGGGCGGGCTAGGGAAGCTCCCGCTTCCCCTTCTCGTACTCGCCCCGGAGCTCCCGCCACCGGTCGAGCCGCCAGGCCGCCCAGTCCGCCGGGTGCCCGGCGAGCGCCTGCATCAGGTACTCGAAGTGGTGGTGCCATCCGGCCAGGCAGTCCAGCCGCATGTCGTCCGTGCCGGGCATCTCGTTGGTGAAGTGCAGCAGCGTCCCGCCGACGCTCGCCGGCGCCTTCTCCAGCTCGAACCGGATCCGCCCGTGGATCTCGACGGTGTACTCGGCGAGGCTCTCCGGCTCCCAGGCGGTCACCCGGCCGGGCGCGACGGTGGCGTTGCCCTCCTGGTCGGTGTTCAGCCACCGGAGGGTGATCGCCCCGCCTTCCCGCCGCTCGAACGGCTCGGCGGCGGCCAGCCAGGTGGGCAGCCCCTCCTGCGTCGCCACGGCGTGCCACACCCGCTCCCGGGGATACGGGAGCGACAGCTCGTAGCAGAGCGTGTGGATGTCACCGTGGGTCTCCGAGGCCCCGTAGGGGGACGGCATCTCCATGTCCCCAGCACACCACAGCCCCGCGCGTCGCGCGCGTCAGTCGCGGGGCCAGGAGGCGCTGTCGATCACGATCCCGGACCCGGGGAGGGCGAACTTCTCACCGAAGGTGTGGCTCGTCTCGTCGGTGTACACGCCGTCACGCGGCGCGTGGAAGACGTGCGCCACTCCCGTCTTCGGGTCGGCGATCAGGTACGTCGGGACGCCGGCGGCGGCGTAGACCTTCAGCTTGGCGTCGTAGTCGTCACGCCGGCTGCCCTTGGAGACGACCTCGGCGATGAACTCGACGTCGCGGTAGTCGAAGCCCCCGCGATCGTCTTCCTCCGCACCGTCTTTCATCAGGGCGATGTCGGGAGCGTAACCGTTGAGGGTCCCGGGGAAGTCGATACGCACGTCCCAGAGGATGCCGGCATCGATTCCGAGAGCGGCTTCCAAGGCACGATTCAACGCTCGAATGATCGCTGCGTGCACCCTGCGCTGCGGATTCATGACGATCTCCCCCTCGATGACCTCCGCCCGATACCCCGCAGGCACATTCATGGCCTCGATGAGGGCGAACATCTCATCCAGCTCAGCCGAGTCCTCAACGGTCACCATCGGCACCTCCCCGTCTGAAATCCCGAGTCTAGGAACGCGCTCCGCCCCTCACCCTCGCACACGGGCCCGCTCCCCCGAACGAGGGAGCGGGCCCGTGTGGGTGACGCGCGGCCGGTGCCGGTGCCGGTCAGACGCCCGAGTAGGAGTGCTTGCCGCCGAAGAGGAAGTTGACTCCGTAGTAGTTGAAGAGGTAGCAGGCGAACGCGGCCAGGGCCAGGTAGGCGGCCTTGCGGCCCTTCCAGCCGGCGGTGGCGCGGGCGTGCAGGTAGGAGGCGTAGGCGACCCAGGTGATGAAGGACCAGACCTCCTTGGGGTCCCAGCCCCAGTAGCGGCCCCAGGCGGCCTCGGCCCAGATCGCGCCCGCGATGATCGTGAAGGTCCACAGCGGGAAGACGGTGGCGTTGATCCGGTAGCCGAACTTGTCGAGCGTGGCGGCGGACGGCATGCGGCTCAGCATGTTGTCCCAGGCCATGTGGAGGCGGACGCCGAGGCGGATGCCCAGGCCGGCGTCCTTCGGCAGGCCCCTGAGCTTCTTCTCCAGGACGCCCGGGCCCGTCTTGCCGGCCGCCAGGCGGACCTCGTAGCCGTCACGGAAGCGGTAGAAGAGGGTGGAGACCATGCCGACGTACAGCGAGGCGCCGGAGATGATCGCGCAGGAGACGTGGATCCACAGCCAGGGCGAGCGCAGCGCGGGCACCAGCTGGTCGCTGGAGGTGTAGAGCACGCTGATGGCGAGACCGAGGTCCAGCAGGATCGTGGTGACCAGCGGCAGGCCCAGCCAGCGGATGTTCTTCTTGGCGAGGAGCAGGCCGAGGTAGACGCCGACGGCGCACATGCCGAAGGTCGTCGAGAACTCGTACATGTTGCCCCACGGCGCCCGCCGCACCGACAGGGCGCGGGTGAGCACCCCGCCCGCGTGCAGGGCGAACGCCAGCACCGTCAGCGAGATCGCGATGCGGCCGTAGAGGTCGCCCTTCTCGCTGGTGCCGGCCGCGCCCGGGCCGTCCGGGACGTCCTCGCGGGTACCGGGGGCCGACCGGGTGACGACCTTGGGCCGCTCCAGCACCGCCGTGCCGCCCGCCTTGCGGACGGTCACCGCGACGGCCGGGCGGGCCTCGGCCGTGATCGCGGCGGCGGTACGGCCGACGGCGCTGCGGCTGCCGAAGACCCACTCGGTGATATGGGCGAGGAAGGCGAGGGTGTAGACGGCCATCGCCGAGTAGATCAGCACATTGCTGGTATGGGCCATGTTCTCGTTGGCCGCGGCAGCGATGTTCACGCGCGCGCTCCTTCGGAGGATTCGGAGGAATCGGTGGGGTCGGCGGGTCGGGTGGGTTGTTCGGCGGTCGTGTCGGCGTCCGCTGCGGCGGGCTTGTCCACGGCCCCGCCCTCGGCTGTCGTCACCGCCTTGTCGCCGACCTCTTCATCGGCTGTCGCGCCGATCTCTCCGTCGGCCTGTGCGTCGTCGTTCTTTCCGTCGGTCTTTACGTCGGTCTTGGCGTCGGTCTTGGCGTCGGTCTTCGCGCCGCTCTTATCGCCGCTCTTTCCGGAGGCCGTCCCGTCACGGGCCGCCTCGTCCGAAGCGGCCTTCCCGCCGGTCTCCTCGCCCGCGTCGGACTCCTCGGCCGGCTCCTCCGCGACGGGCGGCGCCTCGCTCTGCAGCGCGACCGCCAGCTCGTACAGCTCCTCCGGCACCTTGGCCGACTCGCTGCGGCCGAGGCCGGCCAGCTCCACGACAGTACGCCCGTCCGCCCCGCGCACGGCCCGCACCCACACCCGGCGGCGCTGGATGAACAGCGACCCGGCCACGCCGACCAGCGCCGCGACGGCACCGGCCAGCGCCGGCATGTCGCCGGGCTTGTGGCTGATCTGGAAGGTCGCCCAGGTGCTGATGCCGTCGAACTTCAGCGAACCGGCGCCGTCCGGCAGCGTCATGGTGTCGCCGGGCTTCAGCGCCCGCGCGAAGTTCCGGCCGTCCTTCTCCTTGAACTGTTTCAGGCTCCGCGTGTCGAGCTTGTAGACGCTCTGCGGGACGCCCGTGTCGAGGCCCAGGTCGCCGTGGTAGGCGGTCAGGATGAGGGCCGGGTTGTCCAGCGCGGGGAAGACGGACGCCATGGTGCCGGTCCGCAGGTCGAGCGTGGGGACGAAGTTGCCCCGGAAGCCGATCTGGCCCTTCTTGCCGTTCTTGTCCCAGTAGTCGGGGACCTTGATGACGGTGGTCTCGGTGATGTTGTTGTCCAGCGGCAGCGAGGCCACCGGGCCCTGGAAGACGACGGTGCCCTGACCGTCGCGGACGGTGACCAGCGGCGCGTAGCCGTGGCCCTGCAGGTACACCTTCGAACCGCCGACCTCCAGCGGTTCGTTCACCTTGATCGTGGTGTCGCGCGGCTCGCCGTCCGAGCCTTCCCAGTACCGGATGTGCGCCCGGTAGTCGCGCGGCGTGCCCTTCTGCGGGCCGGTGCGCTCGTACGTACCGGTGAAGCCCTTGAGCTCGAAGCCGAAGGCGGGCAGGTCGTCGGTCCGGAACAGCGCGCCGGACTTGAAGTCGTCGTACTGCGTGAGCGTGTTGGAGAACTTGTCGCCCTCGACGACGAGCTTGCCGCCCTCGTACTTCCACAGCTGCGCGGACGCGAACGCCACCAGCATCACGATCAGCGAGACGTGGAAGAGGAGGTTGCCCGCCTCGCGCAGGTAGCCCTTCTCGGAGGCCACCGAGTCGTCGGAGGCCACCGTGCGGAAGCGCTTGCGGCGCAGCGTCCGCCGGGCCGCCGCCAGCACCTCGTCCGGGTCGGCATCGGTGCGCCAGGTGGCGTAGGCGGGCAGCTTGGTGAGGTTGCGCGGCGCCTTGGGCGGCCGGCCGCGCAGCTGGCCCACGAACTGCCAGGTGCGCGGGACGATGCAGCCGATCAGCGAGACGAACAGCAGGATGTAGATCGCGGAGAACCACACCGAGCTGTAGACGTGGAAGAGCTGGAGCTTCTCGTAGACCGGCGTCAGCGTCTTGTGGGCCTGCTTCCAGGTGTCGGCCTTCACCGAGTCGACACTGGTCTGCGGGATCAGCGAGCCGGGGATGGTCGCCAGGGAGAGCAGGAGCAGCAGGAGCAGCGCGACCCGCATGGAGGTGAGCTGCCGCCAGAACCAGCGCAGCCAGCCGGTGACCTCCCGCCCGGTCCAGGCGAGCGCGCCGAGCAGGCCGGGCCGCCGGGTCCCGCCGAACGAGCCGGGCATCGCCTGGCCCCGGTCCTCGGCCGGGGCCGTGGAGAGCCGGGCGCCCGCGGCGTCGTCCTCCCGCGCCTCGGAGGTGGGCGTGCTATCGGTCTTGGCCATGGTTCAGATCCCGGGTTGGTACTTGTTCGCCCACGTCTGCAGGTCCTGGATGAGGTAGTCCCACGCTCCGGTCACCAGGAGGACGCCGACGAGGACGAGCATGCCGCCGCCGATCCGCATGACCCACACGTAGTGCTTCTTGACCCAGCCGAAGGCGCCGAGCGCCCGGCGGAAGGCGAGGGCGGTGAGGATGAACGGCAGGCCGAGGCCGACGCAGTAGGCGAGGGTCAGCAGGGTGCCGCGGCCCGGACTCGCCTCCTTGAACGCCAGGGTGTTCACGGCGGCCAGGGTGGGTCCGATGCAGGGCGTCCAGCCGACGCCGAAGCCTATGCCCAGCAGCGGCGCCCCCAGCAGCCCCATCGTGGGCTTCAGATGGAAACGGAACTCGCGCTGTCCGAATCGGTTCAGCAGGCCCGTGAAGAGGAGTCCCAGGACGATCATGACGACGCCCAGGGCCTTCGAGATCGTGCCCTCGTACTGCTTGAGCGTGTTGCCGAAGAAGCCGAAGGCCGCCCCGAACGAGACGAAGACGGCGCTGAAGCCCAGCACGAAGAGGGAGGAGCCGGCCAGCATCCGGCCCCGGCGCGTCTCCGCGAGATCCGCGCCGCCGACGCCCGTCACATACGACAGGTAGCCCGGCACCAGCGGCAGCACGCAGGGCGAGAAGAACGAGACCAGACCGCCGAGCACCGCCACGGGCAGGGCCAGCAGCAGCGCTCCGGAGAGGATGGTGTGGTTCATGCCGTCGCCGGAGGCGGCGAGGACGGTCGACGCGACGTCCACGGCGTCACTTCTCCGCGACCAGCTGGTCGAGCGTGTCGCGCAGTTCGCTCTCGGTGAGCGGCTTGATCGCGCGGGCGGCGATCTTCCCGTTCCGGTCGATGAAGACGGTCGACGGGATGGCCGTCGGGTTGAGATTGCCCTTGGGGAAGCGGAGGATCAGCTTCCCGCCGGAGTCCTGGATGCTCGGGTACGGGACGTCGAAGGCCTTCTCGAAGGCGCGGGCGTTGGCCGGGCGCGGGTCGCGGACGTTGAGGCCCACGAACTCGACGCCCTTGTCCTTGTAGTCCCGGGAGGCCCGCACCAGATGCTTGGCCTCGGCCCGGCAGGGAGCGCACCACGAGCCCCAGACGTTAAAGACAATGATCTTGCCCTTGAACTTCTCGGTGGCGTTGAGCTCCTCGTCCTGGAGGGTCTTGCCGGACAGCTCGGGGGCGTCCTTCCGGGCGCCCTTGTCCTTGACGACCTGGACGCCGCCCGTCCCCTGGACGAACTGCGTCTCGCCGCCACCGCCGGACGTCCCTCCCGACCCGCAGGCGCTCAGCGCCAGCGCCGCGAGGACGGCGCCGACCGCCGGCGCGGCGGTACGACGGCGGAACGGGCGGAACCGGGTGCGTCGATCGGCGCGGCAGGCACTCATGTGAAAAGTTTCGCATGGCGATTTACGGGATCTTCCGCGCCCCCCTTGCCCCACCCGACCCTGGTGCTCAGCGGCTCGGAGTCCCCTTCGCACCGGAGCGCCGCCGACAGGCACCGCCCGTCGGCGGTGCGTTCGAGCCCGTACGGCGGTCTCGCGGCCCGGGGACGTTCCGGCCCCCGGGCCGCGAGGGGAACCGTTCAGGCCCCGAACGCCTTCGCGCCGCCCTTGACCGGCTTGGCACCCGCCCGCAGATGGGCCGGGACCAGGTCGCGGGCCGGCTCGCTGTAGCCCACCGAAACGATTTTGTCGCCCCGGTAGGTGAACGTCGTCAGACTGGCGAGCGTGCACTGCCGCTTGCGCGGGTCGTGCCACAGCCGGCGCCGCTCCACGAAGCTGCGCACGATCCAGATCGGCAGCTGGTGACTGACGCACACCGCCTCATGGCCACGCGCCGCGTCCCGCGCCGCGTTCAGCGCGCCCATCATCCGCACCACCTGCTCCACGTAGGGCTCGCCCCACGACGGCCGGAACGGGTTGGTCAGGTGCTTCCAGTTGGCCGGCTTGCGCAGCGCGCCGTCGCCGACGCCGAAGGTCTTGCCCTCGAAGACGTTCTCCGCCTCGATCAGCCGCCCGTCCGTCGCCAGGTCCAGACCGTGCGCCTTGGCGATCGGCGTCGCCGTCTCCTGCGCCCGCTCCAGCGGCGAGGCCACCACGTACGTGATGTCCCGGCCCGCCAGGTGCTCCGCCACCCGGTCGGCCATCTCCCGGCCCAGGTCCGACAGGTGGTAACCCGGTCTGCGGCCGTACAGCACGCCGTCCGGGTTGTGCACCTCGCCGTGCCGCATCAGGTGCACGACGGTGATGTCGTTGCCGCCCTCGCTCACTTCTGCTCCTCCGTCGCCTCGGCCGCCGCCCGCGCCGCCGCGGGCAGGGCCGCCGCGATCCGCTCGATCGCCGCACTGTCGTGGGCCGTCGACACGAACCAGGACTCGAACGCCGACGGCGGCAGGTAGACGCCCTGCGCCAGCATCGAGTGGAAGAAGGCGGTGTACCGGAACGACTGCTGCCGCTTGGCCAGCTCGTAGTCCGTGACCTCCCGGTCCGTGAAGAAGACCGAGAACATGTTGCCCGCCGTCTGCAGCCGGTGCGCCACGCCCTCCTTCGTCAGCGCCGCCGTCACCAGCCCGCTGACCTCGGCCGACACCGCGTCCACCCGCTCGTACGCCGCGTCGTCCAGCAGCCGCAGCTGCGCCAGGCCCGCCGCCGTCGCCACCGGGTTACCGGAGAGCGTGCCCGCCTGGTAGACCGGGCCCGCCGGGGCCAGGTGCGCCATCACGTCGGCCCGGCCGCCGAATGCCGCCGCCGGGAAGCCGCCGCCCATCACCTTGCCGAACGTCATCAGGTCCGGCTTCACGCCGTCGATGCCGTACCAGCCGGCCTTCGAGACCCGGAAGCCCGTCATGACCTCGTCGGAGATGAACAGCGCGCCGTTCTTCGCGCACGCCTGCTTCAGACCCTCGTTGAAGCCCGGGCGCGGCGGGACGACGCCCATGTTGCCCGGCGACGCCTCGGTGATCACACAGGCGATCTCGCCGGGGTACGCGTGGAACGCCTCGTGCACGGCCTCCAGGTCGTTGTACGGCAGGACGATCGTGTCGCCCGCCTGGGCGCCCGTCACGCCCGGCGTGTCCGGCAGCCCGAACGTCGCCACACCCGAGCCCGCCGCGGCCAGCAGCGCGTCCACGTGCCCGTGGTAGCAGCCCGCGAACTTGATCACCTTCGCCCGGCCGGTGAACCCGCGCGCCAGCCGGATCGCCGACATCGTCGCCTCGGTCCCGGACGAGACCAGGCGCACCTGCTCCACCGGCTCCACCCGCGCCACGATCTCCTCGGCGAGAGCCACCTCGCCCTCGCCGGGCGTGCCGAACGACGTACCGCGGGCCACCGCCGCCTGCACCGACGCGATCACCTCGGGGTGCGCGTGGCCGAGAATCATCGGCCCCCACGAACAGACCAGATCCACGTACTCCCGGCCGTCCGCGTCGGTGAGGTACGGACCGGTCGCGGACACCATGAAGCGGGGCGTACCGCCCACGGCACGGAACGCCCGCACCGGAGAGTTCACGCCACCGGGCGTCACGACCGCCGCGCGCTCGAAGAGCGTCTGGGACACTGGGGCTTCATATGAATAAGGCACTCTGTTCCTGCCTGCGGAGACGTAGGGAGGGACGGCGACGGCCGCCGCACGCCCCGGCTTGTGGGCTCTGCTGGGGTTCACTCGGGTTCGCTGGGTTTTCTCCTGCTTCCGACCGGGTGCCGGCCCCCGCGCATCTGGGACACTGGGCCCGGAGAGGGGTAGCTCACGCTAGCCATGGTCTCAGAGCCCCGTGGGCACGTGTGTCCGGGCGTTTCGCACGCTCTCGACGGGGGAGGTGTCTGAGACGATGATCGGGTTGCGCGGCGGGGGCTGTGCTGCGTAAAAAAGCGATCGGGTGGAGATATGCATCGCGGTGGCGGACTGGGTGAGGGCACCGACGACCTGGGGCCCGAGCGAGCCCGGCCGCCCCGCAGGGGCCGGCACCGGCGGGACGACCACCTCAGGGCCGGCGGGACGGACGGCGCCGGTGGCCCCGGCGCGACGGGCAGGGCCGACAGGACCGGCGACGACGACAGGGTCGACGGGGGACACAGCGCGATCAGGAGTGGCCGAGTGGGGGTGACCTACAAGTACTTCGGTGCACCCAACGGGGCCACCGCCGCACGCGTACCCATTTCCATGCGCCCCGAGGAGCTCGGCGGTGACGAGCTGGGCATGGGCGGCATGTTCACCAGGATCAAGCCGGAGACGGTCGCCGCCATGGTGCTCACCGGCATCCAGGGCATACCCCTGCACAAGGTGCCCCCGCTGGAACTGGTCGTGCTCCACCCCGACTACGCGGTCGTGAAGCTGCCCATGACGGTCGTCGACCCGCTGCGCGGCATCGGCGAGGAATCCGTGGGCGCCGCCGCCTTCATCTGGTCCACCGTCCCCGACCGGGGCGGCCCCCGCGACGCCTTCACGGTCTACCGGCTGCTCCACGAGTGGCAGGACTTCTCCCACCGCCTCCACGAGGCCGGCCACCAGCCGTACTGCCTGGTCTGGCCCTGACGGCCGGCGTTCCGCGCTCCGGAAGCCCGGCGCTCTGACGGCCCGCCGCTCCGGCGGACGACGCCCTGACGACCTCGCGTTCTGGCGGCCCGGGGGGCGGCGCTTCGAAAACCCGCGCCCTGAGGGGCGGCGCAGCACGCCGACTTGAAGCACCGGCCCCCGCCTTCGGCCCGCCGCCCCTGAACCGAACCGACCCCCACCCCCGCCCCGGCCCAAAAGCGGAAGCAAACCCTCCCCCGCCCCCGGCGATCAC
>NZ_JBPQTX010000278.1:0-9363 GCF_051386555.1 Streptomyces sp. URMC 126 | reverse complement strand
GGACCGCCCGGCAGCGGATGCCGGCGGCCTCCACCTCGGCGGTCCGCGCCGCGTCGACCGTGTAGACCAGCCCGCCGCCCATCCCGTCCGCCCGGCCTGGCGGCGTCCGCGCCGACCGGGTCAGTCGGTCATCGGTAGTTGACGAACTGCAGGGCGAAGTCCAGGTCCTTGCCCTTCAGGAGGGCGATGACGGCCTGGAGGTCGTCCCGGCTCTTGGAGGAGACCCGCAGCTCGTCACCCTGCACCTGGGCCTTGACGCCCTTGGGGCCCTCGTCGCGGATGATCTTGGCGACCTTCTTGGCGTTCTCCTGGGAGATGCCCTCCTCAAGGGAGGCGAAGATCTTGTACTCCTTGCCGGAGGCCTGGGGCTCGCCCGCGTCCAGGGCCTTCAGTGAGATGCCGCGCTTGATGAGCTTCGACTGGAAGACGTCGAGAATCGCCTTCACCCGCTCCTCGGAGTTGGCCCGCATCTCGATCTTCTCGCCGGACCAGGCGATCGAGGCGCCGACGTTCTTGAAGTCGTAGCGCTGCGAGATCTCCTTGGCGGCCTGGTTGAGGGCGTTGTCGACCTCCTGCCGCTCGACCTTCGAGACGATGTCGAAACTGGAGTCGGCCATATTGAGTTGGCTCCTCGTACGTAGATTCCGTCAGGGGGCGCGGCGTGGGGGCGTCCTCGGTGGCGGGCTCCCGGCAAGGGCCGGACGGGCCCGGAGGACGGCCGCCCCGCAAGCCTAGTCATCCGGGCGGCGATCGGCTGGCTCCGAATCGAGTGGCGGAGCACCCCCGGTCATCGGGTATGGTTTACGTCGTTGCCAAGGAGCGCTCGAAAGAGCGTCCGAGGCGGCACCCATGGCGGTGTGCCCGAGTGGCCAATGGGAGCGGACTGTAAATCCGTCGGCTTAGCCTACCCAGGTTCGAATCCTGGCGCCGCCACCGAGAGAGGCCCCTGCTCTTCCGAGAGCGGGGGCCTCTTTGGTGTGTCCGGGGTCCGCTCCGCCGATGCGCTTCCGCGTTCAGGTGTGCCCGGGGACGTTCAAGTGCGCTCGAGCGATTTTCTTGGATGTCCACGGGTGTCCGCAGGTGTTCACGGGTGTCCGCAGCCGCCGACGCAGGGGGCCCGGACGCGTCCGCCCACGCCGGTCTCGCCCGGCCGGGCAGAACGCCCCGGTCGCCCTCTCGCCGACTCTCCACGGACCGGGCGACCCGCCGATCCCTCGCCCGACCGGCCGGCCGTTCCCACGGCCCGCCCGAGCCCGTCCCGCTCAGCCCGCCACGGCTCGTACCGCCTCTCAGCCCGCCACGGCTCGTACCGCCTCCTCCACCGGCGTCCGGCCGCCGATCAGCTCCAGCGTCCGGCCCGCCGTCCCCGGCGTGTCCAGCAGGCCCATCAGCACCGCCGCCACGTCGTCCCGCGTGACCTCGCCGCGGCCGGTCGACTCGTCCAGCGTGACCAGCCCGGTGCCCGGGTCGTCCGTGAGCCTCCCGGGGCGCAGGATCGTCCAGTCCAGGCCCGCGCGCGAGCGGACGTCCGCGTCCGCGGCGCCCTTGGCGCGCAGGTACGCCGCGAAGACCGGGTCGGTGCCCTCGGGGGGCTGGCCGTCGGCGCCCATGCTGGAGACGACGACGAAGCGCCGCACCCCGGCCGCCTCCGCCGCGTCGGCGAAGAGGGTGGCCGCGCCGCGGTCCACGGTGTCCTTGCGCTCGATGCCGCTGCCGGGGCCCGCGCCGGCCGCGAAGACGGCGGCGTCCGCGCCTTCCAGATGCCGGGCGATGTCCCCGACGGACGCCGACTCCAGGTCGCAGACGACCGGTTCGGCTCCCGCGGCGAGCAGGTCGCCCGCCTGTTCCGGCCGGCGGATCACGCCGGCCACCTCGTCTCCGCGCCGGGCGAGCAGCCGCTCCAGCCGCAGCGCGATCTGTCCATGTCCACCAGCGATGACAATGCGCATGATCCGACCGTACGCCCCGGTGGACACCCGGTTCAGGAGGAGGGTTCGCCCCCGCGCGGCGCCTGCCGGGGCAGCTCCAGGGCCGGTGTCCCGGCCGTGTGCCGGTACTCGCGGACGGCGCTCGTCCGTGACACCACCCGTCCCCGGTGCACCACCAGGCGGCTGTAGCCCAGCGACAGCACGCCCGCCACGCCGTCCCCCCGGATCGCCAGCAGTTCGGCCGGGAACCCGGCCTCGACCCGGACCTCCGGCAGCCCCATCGCCTCCCGCGCCCGCCCGCTCACCGCCTCGTACGCCTGCTCCGGGGGCAGCTCGCCCCGCGAGGCCAGCAGGAACGCGGCCTCCAGCGGGTCACCGCGCCCGACCGGGTTGGCCGCGTCGCGCACCGCACCGCTGCCCGCCGCGACGCGCACGCCGGCGGCGCGCAGCAGCCGTACGGGCGCGGCGTGCGAGACGCGGTAGCGGCTCCTCGCGGTGATCCCGCAGTCGCCCTGCGGCAGGCAGACCACCGTCACCCCGGCGGCGGCCAGCTGCTCCGCCGCCCGGACGGCGGTCTCGCGGGGGAGCCGGGCCAGACCGCCGCAGGGGCCGAGCGTGACGGACGGGCGCAGCCCGCCGGCCATCGCGGCGAGCCTGGCCAGCCGGGGCGGGTCGTCGGCGTCGGTGTGCAGGTCCACGGCGCAGCCGTGCTCGGCGGCGATCTGGAGGACGGCCTCCACGTAACCGGTCGGGTCCGGGTCCAGGTCGGGGCAGCCGCCGACGGCGGTGGCGCCCATCTTGACCGCGTCCCGGAGCACGGCCAGACCGTCGGCCCCCGCGAGGCCGGTGAGCAGCCTGGGGACGGCGACGGCCGTGAGGTCGGTGAGGTCACGCAGGACGCGGCGGGCCGCCAGCACGCCCTCCAGCGCCCGCAGGCCGTGTACGTCGCCGACGCGGACGTGCGAACGGACGGCGGTCGCCCCGTGCCCGAGCTGGAGCAGGGCGGCTTCGGTGGCGCGCCGCTGGACGTCCTCGACGCCGTCCGGGACCGGGCCCGCGAGGTCGGCGGTGAGCGCGGTGTCGCCGTGCGCGTGCGGCTCGGCCGGGGCCGGCAGCAGCAGATAGCCGCCGAGGTCGCAGCGGACGCCGGGGGCGAGGCTGCCCGCCGTGCCGACGGCCTCGACGCGCCCGCCGCTCAGCCGTACGTCCACTACGCGGCCGTCGGCGAGGTGGGCGCCGCAGAGCACGAGGGGTTTCTCGCCGGGACCACCGCCGCCCGGGGAACCGGACGGGGAGCTCGCGTCGCCGTCGGGGTTCCGCGCGGGCTGCGGCTGCTGGTTGTCGGGCATCGCGCTCCCTACGGTCCGGGGCATTCGCGCAGCGTGATCCGAGCCTAGGGCGCGTACGGAGCGGGTTCGAGCAGGCGACGGCGCGCTGCGAATAGTCGTACCGGCGGGGAGTGGGTGGGGGCGTCCGTCACGCGCCGGGACCTTGCCCGCCCTCCCCGCGTCCGGCGGCGGAAGCGGACGGTCCCATCCCGCCGGTGCCGGCCCTCGGCCGGCTCTTCCACCCCCGAGCGCCCCCGCCGAGCTTCCCAGGCTTCCCGAGCGCCACAGCAGGCTCCGGAGGCTGCCTCTCCGCCGACTCGGACACCCCGTCCGGCCTGGCCGGAAAGGGCCCCTAGGCGTCACGGGGAAGGCCGCGGAGGCCCTCCGTCCGGGGCCTCCCCGGTACGGATTTCACCTTCGGCCGCAGAGCGTGTAATGTCTTCCTCGCTCGCCCCAATAGCTCAGTCGGCAGAGCGTCTCCATGGTAAGGAGAAGGTCAACGGTTCGATTCCGTTTTGGGGCTCTGGTGTGAGGGGCCTCCCCGTTTTCGGACGGGGAGGCGCCCCCCGCATCAAAGCGGCGTAGCTCAGTCGGTAGAGCAAGCGGCTCATAATCGCTGTGTCACCGGTTCAAGTCCGGTCGCCGCTACCCACAGTAGCCGATTGCGGGGTCGGTCCTCCGATCGGCTACTCTTGTCTGCGTTCCATCCGTCCATCCGTCAAGGAGCACTCACGTGGCTGCCACCGACGTCCGCCCGAAGATCACGCTGGCCTGCGTGGAGTGCAAGGAGCGGAACTACATCACCAAGAAGAACCGGCGCAACGACCCGGACCGTCTTGAGATGAAGAAGCACTGCCCGCGTTGCAACGCGCACACCGCGCACCGCGAAACGCGATAACGCACAGTCGTTCATGAGGCCGTCCCCGGTTCCTGGGGGCGGCCTCATGGCGTATCCACACCCAGGAGGTGCCGAGCCGATGGCGCTCGACCAGTCCTTCGTCGGACGGACCTATCCGGCCACCGCCCCCTACGAGGTCGGCCGCGAGAAGATCCGTGAATTCGCCGAGGCCATCGGCGACGCGAACCCGGCGTACACCGACGCCGAGGCCGCCAAGGCGCTCGGCCACCCGGATGTGATCGCCCCGCCCACCTTTGTGTTCGCTATCACTTACCGGGCGGCCGGTCAGGTGATCGAGGACCCGCAGCTGGGACTGGACTACAGCCGGGTCGTCCACGGCGACCAGAAGTTCGCCTACAGCCGCCCGGTCCGCGCCGGCGACCGGCTGGCGGTCACGTCCACCATCGAGTCGATCAAGTCGATGGCGGGCAACGACCTGCTGACGATCCGGGGCGAGGTCCACGACGAGCACGGCGAGCACGTGGTGACCGCCCACACGATGCTGGTGGCCCGGGGTGCCGAGGCGGCCGAGGACGCCAAGGACGCCAAGGAAGGTGAGGCGTGATGACGGCGAAGGTTTCCTACGACGACGTCGAGGTCGGCACGGAGCTGCCCACGCGCGAGTTCCCCGTGACGCGCGCCACGCTGGTGCGCTACGCGGGAGCGTCCGGCGACTTCAACCCGATCCACTGGAACGAGCGGTTCGCCAAGGAGGTCGGCCTCCCGGACGTGATCGCGCACGGCATGTTCACCATGGCCGAGGCGGTCCGCGTCGTCACCGACTGGGCCGGTGACCCGGGCGCCGTGGCCGAGTACGGGGTGCGCTTCACCAAGCCGGTCGTCGTACCGGACGACGACGAGGGCGCGGTCATCGAGGTCAGCGGCAAGGTCGCCGCCAAGCTGGACGACGAGGCGCGCACGGTCCGCGTGGACCTGCTGGTGCGCAGCGCCGGGCAGCGCGTGCTCGGCATGCCGCGAGCCGTCGTACGACTGGCCTGAGGCCGGTTGGGCCGGCCCGGCCCGGCTCGCCGCGCGGACCGAATCGCGGTTCCGCTTGCCCCGAGGGCTGCTTGTTGAGGTTCTGCTGCGTGGGGTTCTGGGGGAGCGGCCCTTAAGGGGCGCTTCCTTTCGGAAGGGCCCCTGCGGCGCTTAAGAGTCTGTAGGGGACCTTGAGTCCCCCTACGGCCCTTACGGACCCCTACGGCCCTTACGGACCCCTACGGCCCTTACGGACCCCTACGGCCCTTACGGACCCCTACGGCCCTTACGGACCCCTACGGCCCCTAGGGGCCTCTACGTGCCTCCAGGGGCCCTTAGGGCCCTTACGGCCACTAGGTGTCCGTGGGGGCCCAGGTGTTTCAGGGCTCCTCAGGACCCCTACACTCCGGACCCCTCCCTCCCGGCTCGATCGGCCGACTCCGACTGCACTGCCACTGCCCTTGCGAAGTTAGTTATCGACCACTAATCTCTCTCGCATGGTCAGGATGAGTGCAGAGGAGCGGCGCGAGAGTGTCGTCCGGGCGGCGGTCGCCGAGTTCTCCCGGGGTGGCTACCACGGCACCTCGACGGAGGTGATCGCCCGCCGGGTGGGTGTGTCGCAGCCCTACCTCTTCCGCCTCTTCCCGGGCAAGCAGGCGATCTTCCTGGCGGCCGTCGAGGCGTGCCAGGAGAAGATCATTCGCACCTTCGAGGAGGCTGCCGACGGCGTGCCGCCGGAAGGTGTCGTACGGGCGATGGGTCTGGCGTACGAGCGCCTCATCGCCCGCGACAAGGAGACGCTGCTGATGCTCATGCAGATGTGCGTCGCCGTCGCCTCCGCCGAGGCGGCGGGCGACAGCGAGTTCGGCCGCCCGATCCGGGCGGGCTGGGAGCGGCTCAACGACCGGGTCCGTCTCTCGCTCGGAGGCGACCCGGAGAAGGCCGCCCGCTTCATGGGGCACGGGATGCTCATCAATTCCCTCGTCTCGCTGGGCTTCCCGCCCGAGCACCGGGTGTGGGACGGTCTGCCTTCCGAGCGCGGCTGACCGGCGCGCACGCGCATCGCGCACGCGCACTGCGCACCGACGTCGCGCGTCACACGCCACGGGCGGCCTGCCCGCGCACCCGGTACCGCATGGGGTGCGCCGAATCCCGCCGGTTCCGCCGGCTCGTCGGACCGGCTCTTTTTCGGCGCCGAAAGTTAGTGACTGATAAATAATCAGGGGGAGAAATGGAACAGCAAGACAAACGACGCGCCGCCTGGGCCCTCGTGGTCTCGGGCGCCGCCGGCTTCATGGCCGCGCTCGACAACCTCGTCGTCACCACCGCGCTGCCGACCCTCCGCCGGGACCTCGGCGGCTCGCTCGAAGACCTCGAATGGACGGTCAGCGCCTACACGCTCACCTACGCCGTCCTGCTGATGTTCGGCGCCGCGCTCGGCGACCGCTTCGGCCGCCGCAGGTTCTTCGGCATCGGCATCGCGCTGTTCACGGCTGCTTCCGCCTGTGCCGCGATGTCGTCCGGTATCGACGCGCTGATCGCCTTCCGTGCCGTCCAGGGCGTAGGCGCCGCGATCATGACGCCGTTGAGCCTCACCCTGCTCACCGCGGCCACCCCGCCCGAGCGGCGCGGCACGGCGTTCGGCATCTGGGGGGCCGTCAACGGCCTCGCCGTCGCCACCGGCCCACTGATCGGCGGCGGTCTCACGGAGCACATCTCCTGGCACTGGATCTTCTGGCTCAACGTTCCGATCGGGCTGCTCCTGCTCCCGCTCGTCCGGTTCCGCGTCGCCGAGTCCCGTACGCCGGACGCCCGGCTCGACATCCCGGGGACGGTTCTCGTCAGCGGTGGCCTCTTCGGCGTCGTCTTCGCCGTAGTCAACGTCAACACGTACGGCTGGACCGGTGGTCGCGTGCTCACCGGACTCGTCGTCGGCGCCGTGCTGCTCGCCGCCTTCGTCCGGCACGGCATCACTCACCCGAAGCCCATGCTGCCCATGCGCCTCTTCCGCAACCGGGCCTTCAGCGGTGTGAACGCGGCCGGGTTGCTGATGTTCTTCGGCATGTTCGGCTCGATCTTCCTGCTCAGTCAGTTCCTCCAGGGCGTCGGCGGCTACTCGCCCACCGAGGCGGGGCTGCGCATGCTGCCCTGGACCGGGATGTCGCTGATCGTCGCCCCGCTCGCGGGCCGGCTCGCCGACCGGGTCGGCGGGCGGATCGTGGTCGTCTGGGGTCTCGCCCTCCAGGCGAGCGGGCTCGCCTACTACGCCCTGGTCCTGGCCGCCGACCTCTCCTACGCGGCCCAGTTGCCCGCCCTGATCCTCAACGGCGTCGGCATGGCGCTCTACTTCGCTCCCTCCTCGGCGCTCGCCATGTCCGCGGTCGGCCCCGCCGAGCAGGGCATCGTCTCCGGTACGAACAGCGCGCTGCGCGAGGTCGGCGGGGCGTTCGGGGTCGCCGTCCTCGGGTCGGTCTTCTCCGCCAACGGCGGTTTCGAGTCGTCCCAGGCCGTCGTGGACGGCACCACGCCCGCCCTGTGGATCGGTGCGGCGGGCGTCGCCCTGGCGGCGGTCGCGGCGGCCCTCATCCCGCGGAACCGGCGTCCCGTGGGCGTGGGGACCCCCACAGGGAAGGCGCCGGAGGGGATGGCCGGGCCGGAAGGGGTCTTCGGGACGGAAGGGGTGTCCGGGCGTGCGGCGGGACCCGGCGCCGCCGGCCCTCGCGCCGGTGCGGGCACCGGCCGGTAGCGCCCCTTAGAGGGAACAGGGGGAAACAAGGGAACAGGAGCCCGGCCCGGCCCGCCCATTACGGGTAGGGCCGGGCCGGGCTCAGGCCGATCCCTAGGGGATGGGGTCGCCCCCCGCCCGTAAGGGACCGGTCCGTCGGGAGAAGGGGCGGGGCAAGGGGACGAGCGGTGGGATGGCTACCGCGACCGGGCCCGGGACCGCACCCCCGTACCCTTGTCGCCGTGCAGGAACTCCACGACACCTCCCTCGCCCCCCTGACCACCTTCCGTCTCGGCGGCCCCGCGACCCGTCTGGTCACGGCCGGCACCGACGAGGAAGTGATCGCGACCGTGCGCGAGGCGGACGCCTCAGGGACGCCGCTGCTGATCATCGGGGGCGGCAGCAACCTCGTGATCTCGGACAAGGGCTTCGACGGCGTCGCCCTGCGCATCGCCACCAGCGGCTTCACCCTCGACGGCACCCGCCTGGAGCTCGCCGCCGGCGAGAACTGGTCCGACGCCGTCGCCCGCACCGTCGAGGCGGGGCTCGCCGGCATCGAGTGCATGGCCGGCATCCCCGGCTCGGCCGGCGCCACCCCGATCCAGAACGTGGGCGCCTACGGCCAGGAGGTCTCCTCCGTCATCACCGAGGTCGTCGCCTACGACCGCCGGGCCGGCGAGACCGTCGTGCTCCCCAACGCCGAGTGCGGCTTCTCCTACCGGCACAGCCGCTTCAAGGAGGACCCCTCCCGCTACGTCGTCCTGCGCGTCCGCTTCGCCCTGGAGGACGCGGGCGGGCTCTCCGCCCCCATCAAGTACCCCGAGACGGCCCGCGCCCTCGGCGTCGGAGCCGGGGACCGTGTCCCCGCCGCCACCGCCCGCGACACCGTGCTGCGGCTGCGGGCCGGCAAGGGCATGGTGCTCGACCCCGAGGACCACGACACCTGGTCCGCCGGGTCCTTCTTCACCAACCCCATCCTCACGGCCGAGCAGCACGCGGCCTTCCTGGCCCGGGTGGCGGAACGGCTCGGGCCGGACGTCGTCCCGCCCGCCTACCCGGCGGGGGACGGGCTGGTGAAGACGTCCGCCGCCTGGTTGATTGACAAGGCGGGCTTCACCAAGGGATACGGGAACGGTCCCGCCCGGATCTCCACCAAGCACACGCTGGCCCTGACGAACCGGGGGTCGGCCACTACGGAGGATCTGCTGGCGCTCGCCCGGGAGGTCCGGGACGGGGTCCGGGAGGCTTTCGGGGTGACGCTGGTGAACGAGCCGGTGACGGTGGGCGTCAGCCTCTAGCCCTTACGGGCGGGGGACCCGGGGCGGGTCTCGGACCCTCCCGGAGGGCCCCACCTCGCCGTGTCACGGCGGGAGCCCCGCCTGCCCCCGCTGCCCCCTTTACTCCCCCTGCCCCCGGGCATCGGTGCGGCGCGTCCTCGGTGCCGGGCGGAGGAGGCTGCCCCTGTCCCGCCCTTTCACCGTTTCCTGGGGGGGCGAGCCCCCGCAG
>NZ_JBPQTX010000277.1:0-9369 GCF_051386555.1 Streptomyces sp. URMC 126 | reverse complement strand
GGGTGCGGGGGCCAGCCCCCGCGAGAAACGGTGAAAGGGCGGGACCGGGGCACAGCCCGCCGCAGGCGTGCCCCACCCACGCGGCAGCGGAAAGCGCTACCCCCGCGACCGCGCCTTGAAAGCCGCCTTCCGCGCCGCCTTGGCCACCTTCTTCTCCGGATGCAGCCGCCCCATCGCCTCCAGCACGTCCGCCGTGGCGGGATGCTCGACCCGCCAGGCGGAGTCGAAGAATCCGCTGTGCTGGCCCACCAGCCCGATCACGAGCTCCCGCAGCTCCTCGGAGTCCCCCTCCGACGCGAGCTGGGCGGCGATCGTGTCGATGGTCAGCCAGAAGACCATCGTCTCGCCGGGCTCGGGGATGTCCGCCGCGCCGCGCTCGGCGAGCCAGACGCGGGCCAGGCCGCCGAGCTCGGGGTCGTCGAGGACCTCGCGGAAGGCGGGTTCGGCGTCGCGCGGCATCAGGGCGAGGGCCTGCTGGCAGGCGAGCCGGCGCAGCGGCGCGTCCGTGTCGTCGCCGCGGGCGGCGGCGAGGAGTTCTCGGGCGGCGGTCAGCGGGTCGCGGCGGGCGAGCCAGAGTTCGGTCTCGGCGCGGGCGGCGGACCGGGGGTGGTGCGGCAGGGCGGCGAGGAGCGCGGCGGCGTCCTTCTCGGCCAGGTCGCCGACGGCCGGGGCGTCGACGCCCGCCTCCAGCATCCGGGTGCGCACGGCGAAGACGCCGAGCGGGGTGAGGGAGACCATGCCGTACCGGGTGACGTCCTCTTCCTCGGGCACGTCGGAGGTCACGCCGTCGACGGACTCGCGGATGTGGCCCTCGCCGTCGACCTCCTCGATCAGCGCTTCGTCGACGGGCTGGTACTCGATCAGGCCGGTCGGGGCGAGCAGCCGGAACTGGTCGTCCAGCCGCATCATCGCGTCGGAGACCTCTTCGAGGACGTCGTCGGTGGGCTCGTCCATGTCGTCCGGGACGATCAGGGAGGCGGCGAGCGCGGGCAGCGGGACGGGACGCCGGGCGGCGGCGTCGTCGGCGGGGTCGTTGGGGTCCAGCGCTGTCAGCAGGTAGAGGTTGCCGAGGACGCCGTCGAGGAAGTCGGCCTCCTCCTCGGGGTTCCAGTCGATGGCGTCGAGGTCCAGGTCGCCGCCGTCGGAGAGCTGGTCGACGATGTCGCCGAGGTCGGGGGCCGCCGCGTCGGCCAGGACGGTCTCCAGGCCGCCGAGCCATACGTCGAGGACATCCTGGGGGCTGCCGGAGGTGAGCGTGGCCAGTTCCTCGCCCGCGACGGCGGTGCCGCAGGGCTCGTCGGACGAGCGCCCGGCGTCGTCGCCCGCCTTCTCGTCCTCGGTGAACTCGACCAGGCCGGTGTCCAGCGCGAGCTGCCACGCCTCGGCCGTGTGCGCCGGGCCGTCCTCCTCGCCGTCGAGACCCAGCAGCCCGGTGGCGGCGCGGAGCTGGTCCGCGAGCAGTTCGCCGCCCGCGCCGACCGGGGTGCCCTCACCGGCCCAGCGGGCCAGTCGGGCGGCGCGGGCGAACAACGGCGCGGAGAGCGCGTCGCGCGCCAGCTCCGCGTCGGGGAGGAGCCGCACCGGCGGCATGGTCGGGCGGTCTGCGGGCATCAGGGGGGTCATCTCCTCGGGGTGACGGCACGGGACGTGCCGGGGGTGCGGCGTGACGAAGGTCATGGCCGGAAACGGCGTGGCCTCGGCCACCCGCCCACGGCGGCGAGCGCGCGCGGGACCACCGACGGCACACGTACCGCCCCAGCGTAGACGGGTTTCCCGGCCCTCCGTCCGGTTCTCCCGGCCGTCGGGGTGTGTACACCCGCGAGACCTTGACAACTGACGTGTTCACGCCCGAAATTGACGCGCGTAGAAGTCGGTCCGCTTCCGACGCGACCCACCGGCTCCTCCCCCTCCCTCTCCGACCTCTCTTCAGTCGCTCTCCCACCCCTCACACAAGCCTCCGGAGGCTTCTCGTGCCCAGCAGTCGGCACCGCACCAGCCCTGCCCCGCGTACCGGCCGTACCACCGGTACCGGCCGCCGGTACGTCACCACCGGCACCCTCGTCACCGCCGCGCTCGCGGCCGGCCTGCTCACCGCGCCCACCGCGGGCGCGGCGGGCGCGGCCGGCGCCACCACCGCCGCCACTGCCGCCACTGCCACCGCCACCGCCGGCACCCGGATCCATGACATCCAGGGCACCACGCGCCTCTCCCCGCTGGCCGGGAAGCAGGTGACCGAGGTTCCGGGTGTGGTCACGGCCGTCCGCGCCTTCGGCTCCGCCCGCGGCTTCTGGTTCCAGGACCCGCACCCGGACCGCTCCGCGGCCACCAGCGAGGCCGTCTTCGTCTTCACGGGTGCGACGACCCCGGCCGTCGCGGTCGGCGACGCGGTGCTCGTCTCCGCCACGGTCGGCGAGTACTACCCGGGCGGCGAGGCCGCCGGGCTCCAGTCGGTCACCCAGCTCACCAAGGCGACCTGGACCGTCACCTCGTCGGGCAACGCCCTGCCGGCCGCCGTCCGGCTCAACGCCCGTACCCTGCCGACTCGTTACGCGCCGACGTCCCGCGAGGGCTCGATCGAGAAGCTGCGGCTGAACCCGGACCGCTACGCGCTCGACCGCTTCGAGTCGCTGGAGGGCATGCGGGTCGCGGTCAAGGACGCGCCGGTCACCGGAGCCACCAGCAGCCACAAGGACCTCTGGGTCACCGCGGACCCCCGCCACCACCGCACCGCGCGCGGCGGCGTGCTCTACGGCGACTACGCCGACCCCAACGCGGCCCGGGTGAAGGTCTCCTCGCTGATCCCGTTCGCGCAGCGCCCGTTCCCGGTCGCGAACGTGGGCGACGAGCTCACCGGTGTCACCGCCGGCCCGCTGGACTACGACAACTACGGCGGCTACACCCTCCAGGCCACCGAGCTCGGCACGCTCGCCGACCGGGGGCTGAAGCGCGAGACCACGCGACGGCAGCGGGACGGCGAGCTCGCCGTCGCCACGTACAACGTCGAGAACCTCGCGCCGCAGAACCCCCAGGCGAAGTTCGACCGGCTGGCCTCCGCCCTGGTGACCAACCTGGCCTCGCCCGACATCGTCGCCCTGGAGGAGGTCCAGGACGACAGCGGCGTCAAGAACGACGGCACCGTCGAGGCGGGCGCGACGCTGAAGAAGCTCACGGACGCCGTCGAGAAGGCGGGCGGGCCGCGGTACGAGTGGCGGCAGATCGACCCCGTGGACGGCAAGGACGGCGGCCAGCCCGGCGGCAACATACGCACCGCCTTCCTCTTCAACCCCGCCCGGGTGAGCTTCACGGACATCGCGGGCGGCGGCTCCACGACCCCGGTGGACGTCGTCCGCGACCACGGGCAGGCCGCGCTCACCGCGTCCCCCGGCCGTGTCGAGCCGGCGGACGCGGCGTGGGAGAACAGCCGCAAGCCGCTGGCCGGCCAGTTCACCTTCCGCGGCGAGCGGGTCTTCGTGATCGCGAACCACTTCAACTCCAAGGGCGGCGACCAGGGACTCGACAGCCGCTTCCAGCCGCCCGCCCGCACCTCCGAGGTGCAGCGCGGCAAGCAGGCCGCGGTCGTCAACACCTTCGTCAAGCGGATCCTCGCCGCGGACCGGAAGGCCAAGGTGATCGTGGCGGGCGACCTCAACGACTACCAGTTCTCGCCCGCGCTCCGGACGCTCACCTCCGGCAAGGTGCTCACCGACCAGGTGGACCTGCTGCCCGCGAAGGAACGGTACGGCTATGTCTTCCAGGGCAACTCGCAGGTGCTGGACCACATCCTGACCAGCCCGGCCATGGGCGGGAAGGACGGGAGCCGGAAGGGCGGGAGCGGGAAGCGCGGCGGCCGGACGGACTACGACATCGTCCACGTCAACGCGGAGTTCGCCGACCAGGCGAGCGACCACGACCCGCAGGTGCTGCGCTGGACGCCGTGAACCGGTGACCGGGCCCGGCTCCCCTTAGGGGTCCGGACCTCCGGACGATCCTCCCTCCGGACGGCCCTCCCTCCGGACGGTCCTCCCTCCGGACGGTCCCTTAAGGGTTGCTGAACAGTCCCCATAGCAACTGTCAATGGACCTGTACGGTCGAAGAGGCCCAGAATCGTGGCGAGTTCCCCCGATTCCGGAGCGTGACGCGATGCCGCCCACCAGCCCCTTCGGCCGTACGGTCTGTGCGATGGTGACCCCGTTCACCCCCGACGGCCGGCTCGACCTCGACGGCGCCCAGCGCCTGGCCGACCACCTCGTGGAGGCCGGCCGCTGCGACGGACTGGTCCTCAGCGGCACCACCGGCGAGTCGCCGACCACCACCGACGAGGAGAAGAGCGCGCTCGTCCGGGCCGTCACCGAGGCCGTGGCGGGCCGCGCCCGGATCACGGCGGGCGTCGGCACCAACGACACCCGCCACACCGTCGCCCTCGCCCGCGCCGCCGAGGCGGCGGGCGCGGACGGGGTGCTGGTCGTCACGCCGTACTACAGCCGGCCCCCGCAGGACGCCGTCGAGGAGCACTTCCGGACGGTCGCCGACGCGGTCGGCATCCCCGTGATGCTCTACGACATCCCCGGCCGCACCGGCACCCGCATCGAGGTGGACACCATGCTGCGGCTGGCCGAACACCCGCGCGTCCAGGGCGTCAAGGACTGCGCGTACGACCTCCTCGGCAGCGCCAGGGTCATCGCCGCCACCGGCCTCGCCTACTACTCCGGCAGCGAGGAACTCAACCTGCCGCTGCGCTCGGTCGGCGCGGTGGGCTACGTCAGCACCGTCGCCAACGTGGCCGGCCCCCTGGTGGCGGCGGCGCTGGACGCATTCGAGGCGGGGAAGGTCGGGGAGGCGGCGCGGTTCCACGCACGCGCCCTGCCGCTGATCCAGGCGATGATGGCCGACGGTCTGCCAGGCACCGTCACGGCGAAGGCGCTGCTCGGCGCGCTGGATCTGCCGGGCGGGCCGGTACGGTCCCCGCTGCGGGCGGCGTCGCCGGAGCAGCGGGAACGGCTGCTCGCGGCGCACGCGGAAGCGGTGGGGGTACCGGCGCGTTGAGGCCCCGGCGCCCGTGCCGACGTCCTCGAAAAGCCCTTTGCCGACCATGATCACGTAGGGATAGGGTGCCGTCACCAGTAACGGGACCACGGGGCAGGGTTATCGGGCAGGCGCGGGAACGGATTTCGTGAGACGTGCGGCGGGGGGCACGGCGGACAGGCCGGAGACGGATCCCGAAACGGGCCCGGACGCTTTTCGCGCCCCTGCGCACGATGTGTGCGGGCATGAGCGCACACCTGGTTCGGGTGTGCGCCGACGACCTCACGAAGCGGCCGTTCCGCACGTCCGCCATGAGCACAGCCATTGTCGCCGGGGTCGTCATCGGCCCTCGAAAGGGACAATCGTCATGAAGAAGCGTCTGTTCGGCACGATCGCGGCCGGCGCGGTCCTCGCGCCCGCCCTGATGTTCAGCACCTCGGGCCAGGCGTTCGCCGCCAGTCAGAACGTCAGCTGGAAGAACGTGGGCAACGGCAAGTGCCTGGTCGCCAGCGGCTACTGGGTCGGCACGGGCGACTGCAACGCTCCCACCGCTAAGTGGGAGGAGACCAAGCAGTCCGACGGAACGTTCATCCTGAAGACGCGGGACCACAAGTTCTGCCTCGACAGCAACAAGGACGGCGCCGTCTACGCGCACGTCTGCAACGGCGGCAACTACCAGAAGTGGCGCGAGACCAAGGACTCCATAGGCTGGAAGCTGGTGGACAAGGCCACCGGCCTCACCCTCAGCTCGCGTCCCGACGGTTCCGTCTTCACGAACTTCGACGGCGGCGCCAAGCACCAGCGCTGGAGCTGACCGCCGAAAGCGCCGGGCCTGCCTGCCCGGCGGGCGCCTGACGCGCCCCCGGCGGAATGACGCGGCGTCGAAGAACGGGCACCGAGCCCTCCTCCAACCCCACAGTGGAGGAGGGCTTCGCCTGTGCCACTCCGATGGCGCACATATGTCGCGGGGAAAGGCGGCATTCGACGACGGCGACCATTCCCGGCAAGGGGATTACCGTTCCCGGCAAGGGATTACTGGCCTCGTCGGGGGGCGGGAACGCCGGCTCAGAAAAGCCGCCCGCCGCCCGTACCGCCGTCGGGCCGCGTCGATTCCCTCCGCACTTCGCCCTGGAGCCAGTCGAGGCGGGCCTGGAGCAGCGCCGCCTCCGCGATGAGCTCGTGCACGGACGCGCCGCCCCCGTCCCGTACCCCCGCCGTCCCTGCCGTGCCTTCCGTCCCCTCCACCTCGGGGTCGGGGACGACCGTGACGCCCGCCCCCGCCCTCCGCGCGAACTCCGCGAGCGTCACACCACCGCGCAGCGGTACGCACCCGCCGCAGTCCGCCGTGACCACCCGCCACCCCGGCAGCCCCCACTCCGCGTCGGCGAGCCGGGCGGCCGCCCGCCCGCAGGCGCACGGCCCGACCCGCACCCGGCGCACGCGCTGGCGCGCGTACCGCATTCCGCGCTCGTAGCGGATGTAGGCGCCGAGGACGGCCACCTCCAGGAGGACCGCCCGGCGGTGCTCCCCCGTACAGACGAGGTCCAGCGCCTCGGCGGCGGAGTGCAGGCAGTGGAAACCGCAGTCGCAGCGCCGGGCGGGGGCGCGGTGACGGCGGCCGTAGACACAGCGGGCGTCGTCCAGGACGCCGTACGGCGCTCCGCCGCCCAGGGAGACGCCCGTGAAACCGGCGCGGGTGCCGTCCCGGGACACCACCGGGTAGGCGATCTTGTAACCGGTGGGCGGCCGGTCGGGGCGCTCCCGTGGCAGCCGCAGCCTCATCGCCCGGCCGGGACGGCTTCCCGGGGCGCGCCCTCGGAAACATGGGATGCGACGGCCCGACGCGCCTCGTCCGCCTCGGCGGTCACCGTCGCCTCCGGCGTCACCGGTGCCTCTTCAGGGCTCTCCGTCTCCTCCGCGAAACCGATGGCCAGCCGTTTGCCGAGCTGCATGGCGCCTCCCGTGATGCGGCGGGGCTTCCCCCGGACCGGACCGACCGACCGGACAAGAACCGGCCGGACAAGGACCGACCTGACAAGGACCGGCCGGACCGGAGCGAACGGACCGGAGCGAGCGGCTCCGGACAGGTGGTCCGGACCGGCTCCCATGGTGGCCCACCCCGCCCCGGACACGCCAGAGCGGCCGCACGGCGGAGTTCCCCCGGATCGGGGACCCGCCGTACGGCCGCTCACGACCGCTCACGACCGCTCTGTGCGCGCCGCGCGCGTCAGTTGTGGCTGTGCAGCGCCTCGTTGAGCCCGCCCCACGTGCTCTTGTACGGGCGGGCCTCGACGGCGCCCGTGGTGGAGTTGCGGCGGAAGAGGATGTTGCTGGCCCCGGAGAGCTCCAGCGCCTTGACGATCTCGCCGTCCGGCAGGGTGACCCGGGTTCCGGCGGTCACGTACAGACCGGCCTCGACCACGCACTCGTCGCCGAGCGCGATGCCGATGCCCGACTCGGCGCCGAGCAGGCAGTTCGCGCCGACGGAGATGATCTGCTTGCCGCCGCCGGACAGCGTGCCCATGGTGGACGCGCCACCGCCGATGTCGCTGCCGTCGCCGACGACGACGCCCGCGCTGATGCGGCCCTCGACCATGGAGGTGCCCAGCGTGCCGGCGTTGAAGTTGACGAAGCCCTCGTGCATGACGGTCGTGCCCTTGCCCAGGTGGGCGCCGAGGCGGACGCGGTCGGCGTCGCCGATGCGGACGCCGGAGGGGACGACGTAGTCGGTCATGCGCGGGAACTTGTCGATGCTGGTGACCTGGAGGTGCAGGCCCTCGGCGCGGGCGTTCAGGCGCACGGCCTCGATCCGGTCGACGGCGACCGGGCCGAGCGAGGTCCAGGCGACGTTGGCCAGCAGGCCGAACATGCCGTCGAGGTTCGCGCCGTGCGGCCGGATCAGGCGGGACGACAGCAGGTGCAGCCGGAGGTAGACGTCGTGCGCGTCGAGCGGCTTGTCGTCGAGCGAGGCGATGACCGTGCGGACCGCGACGACGGTGACGTCACGGCGGGGGTCCGGGCCGACCGCCTTCAGGGCGGCCTCGCCCAGCAGCTCGGCGGCGCGCTCGGCGGTCAGCTCCTCGGTGCCGGCGGGGCCGGGCGCGTCGGCCAGCGCGGGGGCCGGGAACCAGGTGTCGAGGACGGTGCCGTCGGCGGCGATCGTGGCGAGGCCGGCGGCGGCGGCACCGGTGGTACGTGAGGGGACAGCAGCATCGGTCATGTCCGAAAACCTAACCGGAGGGGCCCGCTCAAGGCGAACCGGACTCCCGCACCCCGGGCGCGCGCCCCGCTCCCCCGCCCCGCCGGGCGCCCCCTCGCTCCCGTCCTCCCCCTCACTCCCCGACCAGCCGGGCCACCGCGTCCCGTACCTCCGCCCGTTCGAAGGACCGCCCGCTCACCAGGTACTGGAGCAGCAGCCCGTCGAGCAGGGCGGTGAGCGCGCGGGCCGTGGGCGCGTCGGGGACGCGGCGGCCCAGGACGGCGGCCATCTCCGCGACGCACTCGGCGGCGACCGGACGGACGGCCGGGCGGCGCAGGGCGGCGGCGTAGAGCTCGTACTCCAGCTCCAGGCGGGCGCGGTCCCCGGTCAGCGCCTCCGCGACGAGGTCGGCGACGGCGTCCGCCAGGGGCGCGCCGTCCGGCAGGCCGCGCTCCCAGGCCGCCAGGCCGTCCAGCCACTCCCGGGCGGTCCGGCGGACGGCCTCGACCAGCAGGTCGTCGAGGGTGGCGAAGTGGTACGTCGTGGAGCCCAGCGGTACGTCGGCCTCGGCGGCGACCGCCCGGTGGCTGAGCGCGCCGAGGCCGCGGGCGGCGACGACGCGGACGGCGGCCTCGACGATGCGGTCGCGGCGGTCGGGGTCGTAGCGGCGGGGCATCAGTGGGAGGCCCCGCCGAGGTTGAGGACGACGACGCCCGCGACCACCAGCAGGACCCCGCCGATCCGCGCCGCGTTCGCCGCCTCGCCCAGGAAGAGCATCCCGATCGCGGCGACGACGGCCGTGCCCGCGCCGGACCAGATGGCGTACGCCGTGCCGACGTCCATGGTCTTGAGGGTCCGCGCGAGGAGCAGGAAGGCGAGGAGGTAGCCGATCGCCGTCCCGAGCGAGGGCCAGAGCCTGCTGAAGCCGTCGCTGTACTTCATGCAGGTGGTGGCGGCGATCTCGGAGGCGATGGCGCCGGCCAGGGTCAGGTACACCATGTGTACGAGGGTACACAACGCTGTGTACGACCGTACGCAACGCGTCGGCGGGCCACGGGCGGGGTGCCCCGGTCCCGCCGCACCACTCAGCCCGTCCGGCGTTTGAGGACAACCGCGCGGAGCGCGGTTTCCGGGGGCCTGGGGGCACG
>NZ_JBPQTX010000276.1:0-9436 GCF_051386555.1 Streptomyces sp. URMC 126 | reverse complement strand
CGCCCCGCCCGCCCCCGACGAGGACCCCGCCGACTGGCCCCGGCTGCGTGCCGAGGGTGCTCCCGACGCCGCCGACCGGCTCGCGGCCGACGCCCGCCGGGGGCTGATGAACGACGTGGACCGGGCCCGGATCGAACGCGCCTGGGAGGCCGTGCGGAACCGGCCCGAGTGGCGGTCCGCGTTCACCGACGCCGTACTGCGGGCCGGCGCCGCCGCCTGTGCCCACCCGTCCGGCGCGCGCGATCTGAGCGTCCGGGCGGCCCGGCACGACCTGATCACCGGCCAGGTCCGCATCGGCACCGCGGCCGAGGACCGGCGCAACCCCTACGACCACCGCGGTGTCGGCTGGGCGCTGGACCCCGGCCTGCTCGGCACCTCCCTGCTCGCCGTCGGACCGCCCGGCTGCGGCAAGACCGCGGGCCTGGTCCGGCCCGTGCTGGAGTCGCTGTGCCTGCAGGCCCTCGCCGGGCGGGCCGCCGTGGTCGCGGTGGGAGCCTCGGGCACCGACCTGGCCCCCGACGAGGCGTTCGACGTGGTGATCCGCATCGGTCGGCCGGACTCCGCCTACGACCTGGACCTGTACGGCGGCACCGAGGACCCGGACGAGGCCGCGGCGATCCTCGCCGAGGGCCTGGTCGGCGATCTCACCGCCGCGCTCCCCGGCGGGGACGGACGCCGCGCCGCCACCGCCCTCGCCCAGATCCTCGGCCCCTTCCACGGCGCCCACGGCCGCTTCCCGTCCGTCCAGGAGCTCCGGGAGCTGCTCGACGGCTCGCCCGAGGCGCTCGACGCGCTCCGCGGCCGGCTCGCCGTCGGCGGGCAGGGCGCGCTGGCCCGGGAGCTGGACGCCCGTGAGCGGCAGGCCGGGCGGCCCGGTGACCCGGCGCCCATGCTGGCCGACCGCGTCGCGCTGCTCGACCGCCCGGCGTTCGCGGGCTTCTTCGACACCGGCGACCCCCGGCGGACGTTCTCGCTCCGGACCCTGGAGCATCCCCTGCGGGTCCGGATCGACCTGCCCGAGCGCGGCCACGCGGAGGCCTCCCGGATGCTGGCGCGGCTGATCCTCGCCCAGTTCACCGAGTCCGCCGCCGCCCGCGCCGACCGCTCGCTCTTCGCCTGCCTCGTCCTCGACGACGCCACCCACACCGTGACCGCCGAGTCGGTGCGCGGCCTCCAGCGGCTGCGCTCGGCGCACGCCGGCGCGGTCCTCACCCTCCGCACCCTGGACGACGTGCCCGAGGCGCTGCGCAGCGCCCTGCTCGGCACCGTCGGCTGCCGGATGGCCTTCTCCGGCGTGACCACCTGGGACGGCGCCCGGTTCGCCGAGGTGTGGGGGAAGGAGTGGGTGGAGACCCGCGACGTCACCGACCGCCAGATCATCGCCCACGAGCCGCTCACCCGTGCCCTGCACGTGCTCCGCCGGGTGGTCACCGGCCGGGCGGTCACCGCCCAGTCCGTCACCGTGCGGACGGTGGAGCGCGAGCGCTGGTCCGCCTCCGAGCTGGCGCACGGGGTGCCACCGGGGCACGCGGTGCTGTCGGTGACGTCGGTACGGGGGGCGATGACGCCGCCGGTGCTGGTGAACCTGCGGGACTGAGGCCGGTCCGCGGGAGGCCGCGCCTTTTGCTCCGCTGAGGCAGAATCGGTCACAGCAGTTCATACGGGACGGCCCTGTCGCCGTGCCGTCCCCGCTCTGGTCGTGCGGGTTCTCCACGAAGCCGCGCCCCGAAGCCGCCCACCCGAAGGTGCCATGCCCCCCACGCTCGCCTCGCTCGTCCACCATTCCGCCCTCAAGCTCACCGTGCTCGCGGGCCGGGAGCGGCTGGACACCCCCGTCCGCTGGGCGCACGTCAGCGAGCTGGCGGACCCGGTGCCCTGGATGGAGGGCGGCGAGCTGCTGCTGATCACCGCCATGAAGATCGACGCGGCCGACCCGGACACCGTGCGTCCTTACGTGGGGCGGCTGGTCAAGGCGGGTGTCGTGGGCCTCGGCTTCGCCGTCGGCGTCAACTACGAGCAGGTGCCGCCCGCCCTCGTCGAGGCCGCGGAGGAGGCAGGGCTGCCGCTGCTGGAAGTGCCCCGGCGTACCCCGTTCATCGCCATCAGCAAGGCGGTCTCGGCCGCCATCGCCGCCGATCAGTACCGTGCGGTCACCGCGGGCTTCGCCGCCCAGCGCGAACTCACCCGGGCCGCCCTCGGCCCGGACGGCCCGGCCGGGCTGCTCGCCCGGCTCGCCGCGTACGTCGACGGCTGGGCCGCCCTCTACGACGCCTCGGGCGCGGTCGTCGCCGCCGCCCCCGACTGGGCCGCCCGGCGCGCCGCCCGCTTCGGCCCGGACGCCGAGCGGCTGCGCGGCCGGCCCGCCCCCGCCAGCGCCGTCGTCGCGCCGGAGGAAGGCGACGACCGCGTCGAGCTCCAGTCCCTCGGCACCGGCCGCCGTGCTCGCGGCGTGCTCGCCGTCGGCACGGCGGCGCCGCTCGGCACGCCCGAGCGGTACGCCGTGCACTCGGCCGTCGCCCTGCTCACCCTCGCCACCGAGCGTTCCCGCGCCCTCCAGGCCGCCGAGCAGCGGCTCGGCGCGGCGGTGTTGCGGATGCTGCTCTCCGGGGAGGCGGAGCACGCGCGGGCCGTCGCCGGGGAGCTCTACGGGTCCCTGCTCGACCGGCCGTTCCGCGTGCTCGTCGCCGAGCCGGTGCCGGTGGAGGGCGCCGACCCGGACGCCGGCGACCCGCTCGCCGCCCTGGCCGACTCCGCGGAGGCGGCGGCGAGCCGGGCGGCGGAGCCGGTACTCGCCGTGCCGGAGGAGGGGCGGCTCGTGCTGCTGGCTCCCGACGGGGGAGCCGCGGCCGACGCCTGCGCGGGCGCCGTGCGCTCGGAAGGCGCCGGTGTCGCCCTCGGGTTGTCCGCCCCCGCCCTGGCCGCCGGCACCGCCGCCGCCCTTCGCCAGGCCGAGCAGGCGCTCTCCGTCGCCCGGCGGCGGGGGCGTGCTCTCGTCGAGCACGAGGATGTCGCCGCCGGGTCCGTTCTCCCGCTTCTCGCCGATGACGCCGTGCGGGCCTTCGCCGACGGGCTGCTGCGGGCCCTGCGGGCGCATGACGCGACCGGGCGGGGGGATCTCGTGGAGTCGCTGCGGGCTTGGCTTTCCCGGCATGGACAGTGGGATGCGGCCGCCGCTGATCTGGGGGTGCACCGGCATACGTTGCGGTACCGGATGCGGCGGGTGGAGGAGATTCTGGGGCGGTCGCTGGACGATCCGGATGTGCGGATGGAGTTGTGGCTGGCGCTCAAGGCTTCTCCTCCGGGGGCGGGGGAGTGAGCCCCAGCCCCGCCCTCTCACCGTTTCCTGGGGGCTGCGCCCCAGACCCCGCTTGTCGCGGCTTCGCCGCTCGTCCTCAAACGCCGGACGGGCTGGATAGTGCGCCCGAGCGCACCACTCAGCCTGTCCGGCGATTGAAATGCCGAGAGGGCGGGACCGGGGCACCCCCACCCCGCCGATCCGGCGCCCCTCTCCTCCGCTCCGCTCCACGGTGGACAAATGGCGCGCCCCCGTCCGCCCCCTACGGTGAGGGGGCACGCACCCACCCCCGTACCGGAAAGGCGGCCCCATGACCTCCCCCGCCCCGCACGCGTTCTGGCTGGCCGGCCGTGAGGCCACCGGCGAGGAGACCTTCGACGTCACGAACTCCTGGGACGGCCGCCTGGTCGGCACCGTGAGCGTGCCCACCGAGGCGCAGGTGGAGGAGGCCGTGGCCGCCGCGCACGCCGTGCGCGAGGAGTTCGCGGCGACGCCCGCGCACGTCCGTACGGCCGCCCTCGACCACGTCGCCAAGCGGCTGGCCGAGCGCACCGAGGAGATCGCCCAGCTGATCTCGGCCGAGAACGGCAAGCCGATCAAGTGGGCGCGCGGCGAGGTCGGCCGTGCCGTCTCCGTGTTCCGCTGGGCCGCCGAGGAAGCGCGCCGGTTCAACGCCGGTGACGCGCAGCGGCTGGACACCGACCCCGGTTCCACCGGCCGCCTCGCCCTCACCCGCCGCTTCCCGCGCGGCGTCGTGCTCGGCATCGCGCCCTTCAACTTCCCGCTGAACCTGGCCGCGCACAAGGTCGCCCCGGCCATCGCGGTCGGCGCGCCGATCATCCTCAAGCCGGCCCCGGCGACCCCGCTGTCCTCGCTGCTGCTCGGCGAGCTGCTCGCCGAGACCGAGCTGCCGGCCGGCTCCTGGAGCGTCCTGACGGTCCCCAACGACCGGATGCCGGCCCTCGTCCAGGACGAGCGGCTGCCGGTGATCTCGTTCACCGGTTCCGGTCCGGTCGGCTGGTCCATCCTGGACTCCGCGCCGCGCAAGCACGTCACCCTGGAGCTGGGCGGCAACGGCGCGGCCGTCGTGCTGGCCGACTGGTCCTCCGAGGAGGACCTGGACTGGGCGGCGCAGCGCATCGCCACCTTCTCCAACTACCAGGGCGGCCAGTCCTGCATCTCGGTGCAGCGCGTCATCGCCGACGCCTCGCTGTACGAGCGTCTGGTGCCGAAGGTCGTCGCGGCCGTCGAGGCCCAGGTGACCGGCGACCCGTCGGACGCGGCCACCGACGTCGGCCCGCTGGTCAGCGAGGACGCCGCGAAGCGCGTCGAGTCCTGGGTGGACGAGGCCGTCGCCGCGGGCGCGAAGCTGCTCGCCGGCGGCAAGCGCGAGGGCGCCACCTACGCGCCCACCGTGCTGGCGGACGTCCCGGCCGGTGTGACCATCGCGTGCGAGGAGGTCTTCGGCCCGGTCCTGACCCTGTCCAAGGCCGACGGCGAGGAGGCCGCCTTCGCCGCCGTCAACGACTCGCCGTACGGCCTCCAGGCGGGCGTCTTCACCCACGACCTGCAGACCGCCTTCCGCGCCCACCGCGCGCTGGAGACCGGTGGCGTGGTCATCGGCGACGTCCCGTCGTACCGCGCCGACCAGATGCCGTACGGCGGTGCCAAGCAGTCCGGAGTGGGCCGCGAGGGCGTGCGCTACGCGATGGACGACTACACCTACGAGCGGGTGCTCGTCCTGACGGGCCTCGCCCTGTAAACACCGAGTGCGCTCCGGGCCCGTGGCCCGGAGCGCACTGGTCCCCCGTGCCGTCGGCACGTCCCCCGTTTCCCCCGTGAAGCTCCGGGGTGCCGACGGGAACCGACTCTAGGCAACCGGCGGGCCGAGCCCATCCCCTCGCCGGTTGAACCCCGGGTCAACTCCTGCGGTAGCCCGGCGTCTCCCCCTCCACCCGCCGCGGCAGACGGCACCGCCCGCGCCCGGCCGATGCCGCGCCCCGCGCGGCGTGGGTACGCTGCGGCGATGCGGACGGCAGGGGCGGCAGGAGCGCGGTCGCGCAGGTGGCCACGGACGCCGGAACGGCGTTCCCCCGGCAGGCCGTTATGGATGCGGGACGCGCCGCTGGCCCTGGGCTGCGCCGCGGCCACGGTGGTCTATGCCAGCAGCGCGTCGTCCGCCAACGCGCCCTGGAGCCGCCCCGACGCCCTCGGCTACACGCTGATCTGCGTCATCAACCTGAGCCTGGCCGCCCGCCGCCGGGCCCCCGTCCTGACGTTCGCCCTCACCAGCGGTTTGTGGCTGGTATTCGTCGCCGCCGGCTACTGGCCGATCGTCAACAGCCTCTGCCCGATGGTGGCGCTGTACTCGGTCGCCGCGAGCCGCCCCTGGCCGGTGGCGCTGCTCTGCGGCGTCTGCTGCGCCGGATGCGCGGTGCTCAGCACCGTACTCGGCCACACCGACGACCTGGTGACCACGGTCGCCCAGGCCGCGGTGATGCTCGCCATCATCCTGAAGTTCGGCGGCAACGCCCGCCAGCTCGCCGAACGCAACGCCGAACTCTCCGATCTGGCGGCCCAGTTGCGCCGGGAACGCGAGGAGAACGCCCGCCGCGCCGTCGCCGAGGAACGCGTCCGCATCGCCCGTGAGCTGCACGACGTGGTCGCCCACCACATGTCCGTGGTGTCGGTGCAGGCCGGGCTCGCCCGCTACGTCTTCGCCAGCGACCCGGCCACCGCCCGGGACGCGCTCGGCACGATAGCGGCCAGCAGCGGGGAGGCGCTGGAGGAGATGCGCCGGCTGCTGGCCGTGCTCCGGGTCGGCCCGGAGGGCGGGGACGACGGCGGAAAGGGCATCGGACCAGCGGAGGGCGACTGCCCGTACCACCCGATGCCCGGCCTGGGCCGGCTGGAGGCCACCGTGGAGCGGGTACGGGCGGTCGGCGTCCGGGTGGAACTGGAGGTCACGGGGGAGCGGCGGCCCCTCCCGGCCGGCCCCGACCTGTGCGCGTACCGCGTGGTCCAGGAGGCGCTGACCAACATCATCAAGCACGCGGGCACCGCCCGCGCGGTGGTCCGGGTCGCCTTCCGGCCGCACGAGCTGGAGCTGAGCGTCACCGACGACGGCCGGCCGGCGCCCCGGCGGCGGGGGACGGTTCCGGCCAACCCGGTGCCGTCCGGCGGCCATGGATTGATCGGCATGCGCGAGCGCGCCAGGATCTACGGGGGGAGTCTCGCGGCCGGCCCGCGGGCGGACGGCGGGTTCGAGGTCCGGCTGACGCTTCCCCTCCAGTGACCGGCGGGGGCGGGGCGGATGACGACCGGCGAGCAGGACGGCGGTTCCGGCATACGCGTGCTCGTCGTGGACGACCAGGTGCTGATCCGGGCCGGCGTCGCGGCCCTGCTGCGCGCGGCCCCCGGCATGAGCGTGGCCGCCGAGGCCGCCGACGGGCAGGAGGCCGTCGACCTCGCCCTGGCCCACCACCCGGACGTCGTCCTCATGGACATCCGGATGCCCGGCCTCAGCGGCGTCGCCGCCACCGAGCGCATCCTCGCCGCCGGCCTCGTCCCCGCGCCCAGAATCCTCGTCCTGACCACCTTCGACCTCGACGAGTACGTCTACGCCGCGCTGCGCGCCGGCGCCTCCGGCTTCCTGCTGAAGGACGCCGGCCCCCAGCGGCTGCTGGCCGCCGTCACCGCCGTGGCCGGCGGGGACACCCTCTTCTCGCCCAGCGTCACCCGCCGCCTGGTCGAGGCGTTCACCCGGCCGCGGCCCGCGCCCGAGCCCCCGCGGAGCGAGGCCCTCGACGCGCTCACCGGCCGGGAGCGCGAGGTGCTGCGCCACACCGGGCGCGGCCTGTCCAACGGCGAGATCGCCGCCGAGCTCGTCATCAGCGAGGCCACCGTCAAGACCCACCTCAACCGCGCCATGGCCAAACTCGGCCTGTGCAGCCGCGCCCAGGCCGTGGTCGTCGCCTACGAGAGCGGCCTGGTGACGCCCGGCACGCGGCACTGACGGCGGCCCGGCCCGGCCGGAACCCTGCGCGCGGTCTGGTAGACACCCTGCGAATCGGGTACATACGGACCGGTAGCACCGGTCGGTATCGACCGTGACAACCGCGACGACTCAAGCGGCGAGGTGCCCCATGACCGCACCATCCGTACGGCCGGTCTCCGAGCGCGAAGCCCGCCGGGTCGCCGAGGCGGCCCGCGAGCAGGGCTGGCAGAAGCCCAGTTTCGCCAAGGAACTCTTCCTCGGCAGGTTCCGGCTCGACCTGATCCACCCGTACCCGACGCCCGCGCCGGAGGACGTGCGGCGCGGCGAGGAGTTCCTCGCCCGGCTGCGCGCGTTCTGCGAGACGCGGATCGACGCCGCCCGCATCGAGCGCGAGGCGCGCATCCCCGACGAGACGGTCGCGGGCCTGAAGGAGCTCGGCGCCCTCGGGATGAAGATCGACATCAAGTACGGCGGCCTCGGCCTCACCCAGGTGTACTACAACAAGGCGCTGATGCTCGTCGGCTCGGTCAGCCCGGCCGTCGGCGCGCTGCTCTCGGCCCACCAGTCCATCGGCGTACCGCAGCCGCTGAAGCTGTTCGGCACCCAGGAGCAGAAGGACGCGTTCCTGCCGCGCTGCGCCCGCAG
Source organism: Streptomyces sp. URMC 126 (assembly GCF_051386555.1). NCBI lineage: Bacteria > Bacillati > Actinomycetota > Actinomycetes > Kitasatosporales > Streptomycetaceae > Streptomyces > Streptomyces sp. URMC 126. The sequence continues at coordinate 1,499 of NZ_JBPQTX010000276.1, read as the reverse complement.
CGACATCTCGGCGTTCCTGCTCACCGAGCCGGACGTCGGCTCGGACCCGGCCCGGCTGGCCACCACCGCCGTGCCCGACGGCGACGACTACGTCCTCGACGGCGTCAAGCTCTGGACGACCAACGGCGTCGTCGCCGACCTGCTGGTCGTCATGGCCCGGGTGCCGAAGAGCGAGGGCCACAAGGGCGGGATCACCGCGTTCGTCGTGGAGACGGCGTCCGAGGGCGTCACCGTCGAGCACCGGAACGCCTTCATGGGCCTGCGTGGCATCGAGAACGGCGTGACCCGCTTCCACCAGGTGCGGGTGCCGGCGGCCAACCGCATCGGCCCCGAGGGCGCCGGCCTGAAGATCGCGCTGACCACGCTGAACACCGGACGGCTCTCCATCCCGGCGATGTGCGTCGGCGCCGGAAAGTGGTGTCTTAAGGTCGCCCGCGAGTGGTCGGCCGCCCGGGAGCAGTGGGGCAAGTCGATCGCCCGTCACGAGGCCGTCGGCGCGAAGATCTCGTTCATCGCCGCCACCACGTTCGCCCTGGAGGCGATCGTCGACCTCTCCGGCCAGATGGCCGACGAGGACCGCAACGACATCCGCATCGAGGCCGCCCTCGCCAAGCTCTACGGCAGCGAGATGGGCTGGCTGATGACCGACGAGCTGGTCCAGATCCGCGGCGGCCGGGGCTACGAGACCGCCGCCTCCCTCGCCGCCCGCGGCGAACGCGCGGTCCCCGCCGAGCAGATGCTCCGCGACATGCGCATCAACCGGATCTTCGAGGGCTCCACCGAGATCATGCACCTGCTGATCGCCCGGGAGGCCGTGGACGCCCACCTGTCGGTCGCCGGCGACCTCATCGACCCGGAGAAGTCCCTGGGCGACAAGGCCCGGGCCGGCGCCCGGGCCGGCGGCTTCTACGCCCGCTGGCTGCCCAAGCTCGTCACCGGCCCGGGCCAGCTGCCGACGAGCTACGCCGAGTTCCACCCGGCCGGCCACAGCGACCTCTCCGGACACCTGCGCTACGTCGAACGCGCCTCGCGCCGGCTCGCGCGCTCCACCTTCTACGCCATGTCCCGCTGGCAGGGGCGGCTGGAGACGAAGCAGGGGTTCCTGGGGCGCGTGGTGGACATCGGCGCCGAACTCTTCGCCATGAGCGCCGCCTGCGTCCTGGCCGAGCGGCTGCGCACCCAGGGGGCGCACGGCAGGGAGGCGTACGGGCTCGCGGACGCCTTCTGCCGGCAGGCGCGCATCCGGGCGGACGAGCTCTTCGCCCGGCTGTGGACCAACACCGACACCCTCGACCGGCAGGTGGTGAACGCGGTGACGGCCGGGGCCTGCGCCTGGCTGGAGGAGGGCATCCTGGACCCGGGCGACGACGGCCCCTGGATCGCCGACGCCACCCCCGGCCCGTCCAAGAGCGAGAACGTGCACCGGCCCGTGCACTGACCGGACTCCCGCCCTCCGGTCCCACGCGGCCGGAGGGCGCCCTTTCGCCCCGGCCCCGGCC
>NZ_JBPQTX010000275.1:0-9469 GCF_051386555.1 Streptomyces sp. URMC 126 | reverse complement strand
GCGCCCCCGAGGGGGGCGCCGGACCGCTTCTCCGTTCCTCCGCCGTTCGCTCCGTGCTACCCGCCGGTGCGCGGCGAGGGCAGCGGGGCCCGTGCCGCGGCGGCGCGGCCCAGGAGCCCGAGGTGCTCCACCGGGTGGCAGTAGTCCAGCCCGGTCAGCGGCTGCCCGCCGAAGAAGCGCAGCAGGAGGTCGACGATCTCCGTGGGGCGCTCCAGATGGACGAGGTGGTCGGCGTCCTTGAGCGCGATGAACCGGGCGTCCGGGCACCGGGCCGACACCTCGCGGCTGAGGTCGGGTGTGGTGAGCGGGTCGTGCTCGCCCGTCGTCACCAGCACCGGGACCTGCACCGCCGGGCCGCCGGGCGACTCGGCGTGGTCCAGCAGCCGCCGGGAGTTCTCCCGGTACTTGTCCACGCCCTCGGTGGTCAGCTGGTTCAGGGCCTGGGTGAGGCAGCGGATCACGACCGGCCGGCGCGCCACGGTGATCCGGGGATCCCGGCAGACCATCGTGCCGATGACCTGGTCCACGAACTCCGCGTGGCTGCCTCGCTCCAGCATCCGGATGGTGAGCTCCACCTTGGCCCGTACGTGGTCCGTCAGCCGGGACATGGTGCCCACCAGGGCCAGCCGCTCGACCCGCCCGGGGTTCCGGCGCGCCCACTCGTGCGCCACCGCGCTGCCGTAGGAGGCGCCGACCACGTTCACCGGGCAGGGGGCGATCCTCGCGAGCAGCCGGTCGAGGGCCCCGGCGAGGAAGTCGATGCCGTGGTGCGCCGGAAGCCGGTCGGAGGTGCCCCAGCCCGGCAGGTCCACGGTGACGACGCTGGCGCTCTCCAGGAGCATCCGCTCCAGCCTGCCCCAGCCCCCCTGATGTTGGAAGGCGCCTCCGACCAGGACGACGGGCGCGATGCTCGGCTCCGGGTGGTGGATGATCCGGCCGCTGTACCCGAAACCGCCGTATGTAAGCGGAACGACCTCTTCCGAGAGTGCGGTAGGCGTCATCAGAGCCGGTCTCCGTTTCACGATCGTGGCCGCGCGTCCGGACGACGCCGGGGAGCGTCCCCGTGCCCCGCGCGGGCGGGATCTCGTGGTGCCATCACCAGGGGAATGGGTGTCTTACACCAGAGGAACGAGAGCCGATAGGAGGACGTTACTCCTGACGGGCGTCCCGAGCCGGGTACGACCCGGCCGGTCATCCGCCCAGCACACGGATCTCGTCCCGGAGGAGGGCGGCGAGCCGGCCGGCGAGCACGCGGTGGCCGTGGTCGGCGACCACGGCGAGCGTCGCGCCCGTCGTGTCCCGCGTCATGGTCATCGCCAGCGGGTGCCCCGGGCTCAGCGGCGGCAGCAGCGACAGCCCGGTCAGCCGGGCCGCCCCCAGGACCAGCGGGCCGGTGCGCTCCGCCAGGCTGCTGCACAGCACCGACGCGTACAGCGGCGAGTCCACGTAGCGGCCGAGCGCGTCGGTGAGCGGCGAGTGCCGCCGGGGCGCCGCGGCCACCGCGAGCGCCTGCGCCCGGGCCCGCTCCCGCGGCGCCGCCCGCCGGGTGAAGCCGTCCACCGCGGCCAGCCGCCGCCGCGCCCCGCCGGTCACCGGGAGCGGGACGCGGACCGTCGCGTAGTGGTTGCCGAGCTCCACCGCGCCCCCGGCCGGGCGGACGTCCACCGGCACCATCGCGCACACGCCCGGCAGGAACGGCAGCCGGCCGGCCGCCTCCGCCGCCCGCAGCGCCCCGGCGGCCCCCGCCAGGAAGACGGCGTTGGCCGAGGCGCGCCCCGACGGGAGCGCGTCCCGGGCGGCGTCCAATTCCGCGCCGGTGACGCGGCGCCAGGCGACGGCCCGGCGGGCGTCCACCGGACCGTGGAACGGCAGCGGCCGCGCCCGGGGCAGCAGATCGGCCAGGGCACGCAGGGGCCGGCGCGGGGTCCGCGGGGCCTCGGCCGCCGGCCGGGGGCCGGGCACGGCCGGCGGGCCGTCGAGCAGGTCCCGGACGAGGGCGAGCAGCGACCGGCCGTCGAGGAGGGAGTGGTGGGCGCGGAGCAGCAGCGCGAACCCGTCGTCGCCGGCCGCCCCGGGCAGCAGGTGCAGCCGCCACGGCGGCTCCGCCGGATCGAGCGGCCGCGCCAGCAGCCGGGCGACGTGCGCCTCGGGCGGGCCGTCCGGCGCGCCGACGACGTGCCGGACGAGGTCCGGCCACACCCCGGACGTCCACCTCGGCCACGCCGGGTGGGCCGCCCCGCCGGCGGTCAGCCGCAGCCGGCCGTACCCCGACCAGCGTTTCTCGACGAGCGACCGCAGGCCGTCCGGCTCCGGCGCGGGCCCCGTGAAACAGGCCAGCAGCGCCACCGTCATACAGACGGCCCCGCTGCTCTGGTGCCGGTGCAGCCAGGCGTCGAGCGGCGGCATGGGGACACCGGACGCCCGCGCGCCCGGCACCGCTCCGACATCGTCCCGCCCCGTCACGGCGCCATCGCCGCCACCGCCCGCGCCACCGCGCCCGCGCCGTCCTCCCGGGCCAGCCGCCCCGCCAGCTCCGACGCCCGTGCGGCGAACCGGGGTTCGCCGGTGGCGCGGGACAGCGCGTCCGCCAGCCGTCCGGCCGTCAGCCCGGACACCGGCAGCGCCCCCGGGCTCACCCCCAGGCGCACCAGGCGCGACGCCCACCAGGGCTGGTCGGTCAGATGAGGGACCGGCACGGCCGGTACGCCGGCCCGCAGCCCGGCCGCCGTCGTCCCGGCCCCGCCGTGGTGCACCACGGCTGCCGTCCGGGGGAGCAGCCAGCCGTGCGGCAGCGGCCCGACCGTGATGACGTCGTCACCGGTCACGGAGAGCCCGGCCCAGCCGGCCTGCACGATGCCGCGCAGCCCGGCCCGGCGCAGGGCGCGGGCGGTGACGTCCCCGAGCCGCTCCGGATCGCCGGGCATCATGCTGCCGAACCCGACGAACACCGGCGGCGGCCCGGCGGCCAGGAAGTCGGTGACCAGGGACGGGGGTTGCCAGGACGGGCACTCGTGCGGCCACCAGTAGCCCGCCACCCGCAGGCCGGGCCGCCAGTCCGGCGGCCGGGGGACGACCGTGCGGCTGTAGCCGTGCCAGATCGGCCAGTGGCTCTTCTCCCGTTCCCTGCGCAGCAGATGGACGCTCCGGCAGGTCAGCCCGAGCCGGGCGTGCAGCCGCCGGTTGGCCGCCGCGTAGAGGGCGTCGGTCACGGCGTTCACCGCCCGCGCCCGGAGCCGGTTGGCGTACCCGGGCGGCTGCCAGGGCAGGACGCACGGGGGGAACGCCGAGGTGGGGACGTCCGGTTGGAGGAACACGCCCATGCTGCGCACTTTGTGGTAGCGGGCCACCACCCGGCCGATGGGCGCGGCGAGGGTGGACAGCAGGACGAGGTCGGCCTTGGGGTCCACGGCCGTGAGCATTCCGTCGACCAGCCGCACGGCCGCCCGTTCGGTGGCGCGCGCGAGATCGCGCAGGGCGCGCGGCGAACGGCGGGCGCTCCGGAAGGTGTTGTGCGCCGCGAGCAGGTCCTCGAACGGGTCCGGTTCCAGGGGGCGCGTCCGGAGGCCGCAGCAGGTCACGGTATCGGCGAACTTCGCGTGCGTGACGAGCTCCACCTCGTGCCCTTCGGCCACGAGCCGGTGCCCGAGGCCGGTGTACGGGACGACGGAACCCGTCGTGCCCGCGGTGATGATGTCGATGCGCAATGTTCCGGCCTTCCCTGCTCCCGGGCGCTCCCCTGCCGCCGGGACCGTCCGGCGTGTCACGAGGCGTGTGCCTGCCGGAACAACGACGCGGCCCCCGGCCGGATACGGCACGGGTGCCACCCTGGGCGCAGGTGTGCGGTTTCCCGGCGTCCGGCGCGGACCGGACGCCGACGGCCTGACGTACCGCGTGCCGGGCAGTCGCCGGCCGGCGGGCCGTCGTGTCAGACCCGTCGGCCGCTCAGCACCCCGCCCAGCACCCCGTCGAGCATCCGAGACAGCGCCCAGGCGAAGTCGGCGCGGGGCTCGTCGGCCTGACGGCACGGGGTGCGGGCGCGCCCGGTGGGGCGGGAGTCGAGGAGGTGGCCGAGGAGGAGGTGCCACAGGACGCGGTGGGCGCGGGCGGCGTCGTCCGGCGGGAGGCCCGCCTCGGTGAGGGCGGCGAGGGCGCCGTCGGCGAACGGCGCCGCCGCGTCGGCGGCGTGCTCGCCGTCGGCGATGATCCGGACCGCCCAGGGGTGCCGGGCGAGGTGGTCGTGGGCGGCCAGCCAGTGCTCCCGGAGCCGCTCCCGAGGGTCGCCGCCGTCCGTACGGCGCGGCAGCCGTGCGGCCACGTCCTCGGCCAGCAGGGACAGCAACTGGCCCCGGTCGGTGATGTGCCGGTAGAGGGACGCCTGGCCGGTGCCGAGCCGTCGGGCCACCTGACGCACCGTCAGGGAACCCAGGCCGTCCTCGTCGGCGATCCGGCGCGCGGTGGCGACGATCAGGGCCCGGGAGAGCGGGCGCCGACGGCCGGGGACTGGTGATGTCACAGCGTCACCTTACACAGCGGAGCGTGAGGGGCCCGGCGGGCGTGAGGGCCGGCAGCGGCCCGCTGGTCGGCTTGCCCGACCTGACGCGAACGGCGTTCGCCCGAGCTCTGCCCTGCTTCCCCGGGGCGCTGCCGCTGCGCGGCCGTACCCGTCCCCGCGGCCGGCCGGGCTCAGCGCGCGGACGGCCCGTCCGCCCGGCCCAGCCCGTAGACCCGCCGCGCGTTCCCCGCCCCCACCAGCTCCGCCACGCGCTCCGCGTCCGTGGCCGACCAGGCTCCGTCGCCCACCCACCCGGCCAGCAGCCGGTCCAGGCCCCGCCGGAACAGCGCGGCGCCCACCACGTACAGCTCCGGCAGCCCGTAGGCGTCCGTCGAGAACATCAGCTTGCCGAAGGGGGCCAGCTCCAGCGCCTCCGCCAGCACCGCCTCGGCCCGCGCCCCGCTGTACGACAGGGCCAGCCCGACGTCCGCGTACACGTGCGGGAAGGCGTGCGCCAGATAGGCCGCGCCGCGGTGGTACGGGTAGCAGTGCAGCAGCACCAGCGCCGACCCGGTGGGGCGGACCGCCCGCGCGAAGTCGGTGAGCAGCGCCGGGTCGCAGCGGTGCAGCCGCAGGTCGGGATCGCCGAAGCCGGTGTGCAGTTGGATCGGCAGGCCCGTCTCGGCCGCCGACCACAGCAGATGGCGCAGCAGCACCGGGTCGGCCAGCCGGCCGCCCGGGGCCCGGTGCGCCAGCCACCGGTCGGCCGCCATGCGCACCTCGGTCCGGCCGGGCGGATTGGGCTCGAAGTCCAGCCCGTAGCGGTACGCGGCCACCGACTTGAAGGCGACGGCCCGCCCCGCGGCGGCTTCCACCGCGTCGGCGACCTCCGAGAGGAAGCGAGCCGGTCCGTCCGTCGTGTCGGCGACATGCTCGGCCAGCCGCTCCAGCCGGACCACCTCGTGCCAGGCGGCACCGCCCATCCGGGCCAGCTCCTGAGGGGACGTCAGGTCGCCGGGAATGCCGGTGTCCACCACGTAGTCGGTGATCCCGGTGGCGCCGAGCAGCCGCCGGGCCGTCTCGGCCGGGCCCAGCTCCCGGCGCCGTTCGAGGTACTCGGCGGGGGCGCAGTGGGGGTCCAGGCCCAGCAGCGGCGGGCACCAGCGGCGGACGGCGTAGCCGAGCTGGCTGTCGAAGAAGCTGGTGCCGGGGGCGGCGGGCGCGTCCGACTCGCTGAGGAAGGAGACGAACGCGTCCGGGCCGAGGTCGGACCGGGCCACGCCGTGGCAGTGGTGGTCGACCAGGGCGGGCGGCGGAACCGCGGAGCTCACGTCAGTACCGTCCCTTGGTCGCGTCGACGAGCTCCCGCGCGGTCGCCCCCTCGTACCGCGCGATCTCGCCGCGGCGGACGGCGGCCACGGCCTCGAACAGGGGGTCGCCGAGCGCCTCGCGGAGCACCGCGGAGCGGGTGAAGCGGTCCAGCGCCGCGGCCGGCGAGTCCGGCAGCCGCTCGTGCCCGCCGCCGCGCGCCGGATCGCCCGCGACCGGCGGCGGGAGGACCGCGCCGGTGTCGATCCCGGCGAGCCCGGCGGCGATCACGGCACCGGTCACCAGATAGGGGTTGGCGGCGCCGTCGAAGCACTTGACCTCGGCGTTGGCCTGGTCCTCGGCGTCCGGCGGGCCCGGGACGAAGCGCAGGGCGGCCTCCCGGTTCTCCGGGCCCCAGCAGCCGTAGGCGCCGGCCCAGCGCGAGGGCCGCAGCCGCAGGTGGCTGGCGGGGGAGGGGGCGCCCAGGGCCAGCAGGGCCGGCAGTTCGCGGAGGACGCCGGCGAGGAACGCCGCGCACTCCGCCGTCATCCCGCAGGGGCCGTCGCCGCCCCGGCACAGATTCCGTTCCCCGCGCCACAGGCTCAGGTGCAGATGCGCGCCGTTGCCGACGGTGTCCGGGGCGACGACGGGCCCGAAGAGGGCGTCGAGCCCGTGCGCGGCGGAGACCGCGCGGACCGTCTCCCGGACCAGCACGGCCAGGTCGGCCGCGCCGACCGGGCCGGCGGCGGCCACCGACACCTCGAACTGTCCGGGCGTGTACTCCGGATGGAGCTGGAGCACCTCCACCCGCTGGTCGGTGAGGGCGTCCAGCACGTCCCGGAGGTAGTCGGACAGCTCCACCACCCGGGCCATGCCGTAGGCCGGCCCGGCCCCGGGCGGCCGGGTCCCGTCCGGCCCGGGCCCGCCACGGGTGGCGACCACCCACTCGGTCTCGAACCCCATCCGCAGCCGCAGCCCCCGCTCGGCCGCCCGCGCGGCCATCCGGCCCACGAACCCCCGCTGACAGGCGGCGTACGGGCGTCCGTCCTGCTCGAACCGGTCGACGGGCGCCCAGGCCCAGCCGGGCTGGCCGGCCAGCACGGTCAGCCGGCCGAGGTCGGGGACCAGACGCAGATCGCCGTCGGGACCGCCGATGTGGGGGCTGGTGACACTGGAGTCGTCGGTGAGGTAGACGTCGAAAACCGGTGACATCCCGATTCCCCACCGCACCGCGTGGGCGAGCCGGGCGGTGGGGACGGTCTTGACGCGGGTGATGCCGGCGTTGTCCACCCAGGTGAGCGCGACGGCCCGTACCCCGAGCGCGGTGAGCCGGGCGGCCTCCTGCCGGGCGGCCGACTCCGCGCGTTCCCGTTCCGGCCTCTGCATGCTGGGCTCCTCCGCCGGCGTGAGGGTGGACGTGGGGGCGCGACGACGGCGCCGCGGGCCGGAGGCCCGCCGTCCGTCGCCTGGATCCTCGGCCGGATTCTTCCGTATTTCACCTCGGAACGGGGCTGTTCGGGGGAAGCGGCGGGGCGTGGCGGCCGATCCGCCGCCCGGCGTGCGGGCGGGCGGCTTCCGCTGGTCAACGGGGGTCAGCGGAGGGTCGGAGGCGGTCGGTATCGGACGGCATCCGGCGGGGCGCCGGTCCGAACCGGTCATGGCGCCCGCGGCGCCCGCGCGCGGCGGGCTCCCCACCGGCCTCGCTGCCGCACCCCCCCCGGGCGGGCTCCCTCCCGACGGCGCGTCACCCACCGGAAGCGCTCCGTTCCCGCCGCCGCCCCGACTCGCCTCCCGCCGCCCCGACCTGAGGCCGTGACGGCCGCCGGACCCTGCGGCGGTCCGGACGGCGGACCCATCGGTTGCGAGAGCGGATACCTGCCCTGAGGCTGGAGCCAAGATCACCGATCGAGCCGGGTGCTCGTCCCGGAGCGGGCTCCTCCGCGCCCGTGAGCCCCGGGCGTGAGGTGCCGGACCGGCCGCCCGCCACCGCCCCCGCACCGTCGAGGAGTCAGCATGTCGGATATCCGTGGCGTCCTCCGGCGCGGCCGCGGACGCCACCGGCGCCGCAAGCGGGTGCCGTTGAAGACGGCCGCCGCCGCGGCCGTGCTGGTGGCCGGCTCGGCCTTCGCGGTGAACGCGGTGGACGACCGCCCGGAGTGCGAGACCCAGGCCCGGCCGGGCGGCGCGCACGACGACCACCGGCACGGCACGGCCATGGGCACCTGCGGCACGCGCCCCGCCGCCGCCCACGACCACCCCGAGGGCCACGGCGCCCCCGAGCCCGCCGACCACCACCCGGCCGGCGGCCGGCAGGCGCCCGCCCTGGTCCCCGACCCCGCGGCCGGCTACGACCGCGAGCGCTGCGGCAACACGTCCGGCCGGGTGCTGCTCTCCCTGGACGACTGGTCCTACAGCGACCCCGAACGGGCCACCCGCATCGGCGCCCAGCTCCAGGCCCAGGGCGTCCGCGCCGCGTTCTTCCTCATCAACAAGTACGCCTCCCAGTACCCGCAGATCACCGCCACCCTCCGGCAGCAGGGTCACTGGGTCGGCAGCCACACCTGGTCCCACCGCCAGCTCACCCGGCTGACGGACCAGGAACTCCAGGACGAACTGCGCAACGGGCTGCCCGGCAACTTCCTGCGCCCGCCCTACGGCGACGTCGGCCCGCGTGAGACCGAGGTCGCCGCCAGCCTCGGACAACGCGTCTGCAACTGGACGATCGACACCTACGACTGGCAGCAGTCGGACGGCGCCTTCCGGGACGCCGAGGCGATCCGCACCACCGTCCGCGAGGCCACCCCGGAGGAGAAGAACAGCGGGGTGATCCTCGGTCATCTCTTCAGCAGCTTCCCCGACGCCCTGCCCGGCATCATCACCGACCTCCGCGACCAGGGCTACCAGATGTGCCGCAACACCGGCCCGACCACCGAGCAGGTGCCGTACCCCCTCCAGTGCTGACCCGCCGGGGCCGGTGGGCCCGGCCCGTCACCCCGACGACAGCAGCAGCGCCCGCAGCGGGCCCCGGCGCGCCCGCGTCACCCAGGGCGCTCCCCGCGCGGCCGACACCGTCAGCGGCGCGGCCAGGGCGACGCCGAGCAGGGCGCCCGCCGCCACGTCGTGCGGATAGTGGACCCCCACCCAGACCCGCGAGGCGGCCATGACCACCGCCGCCGGGACGGCCCCCGCCGCCAGCGCGCGGTCCACGACCCACAGCGCCGCCGCGGCGGCGAAGGCGACGACCGCGTGGTCGCTGGGGAACGACCAGTCGCCCGGCGCGGGACAGCCCTCCAGCGCGAAGCGGCCGGACAGCGACCGGCACGGCCGCTCCTCCCGCACCAGCTCCTTCACCGCCAGGTTCACCCCGTACGCCAGGGCCACGATCAGCGGCACGGCCAGCGCCCGCGCCATCACCGGGGCGTCCGCCCGGCGTGCGCGCCACCAGGCCGCCGTCATCAGCGCCGCGAACGCCGCCAGGCCGAGCGCCGACCAGGCGGACGCGGTGTCGTTGAGCAGCCAGGGGGCGTCGTGCGCCGCCCGGGTGACGGCCGTGTAGAGACCGCCGTCGATGCCCGACCCGTCGAAGGCCGGTGGAGTGACCGTCATGTCCCCTCCCGTCGCGGCCCCGTCAGGGCGCCGCCGTCGGTCCCGCCGTCCCCGCCCCGCCGC
>NZ_JBPQTX010000274.1:0-9486 GCF_051386555.1 Streptomyces sp. URMC 126 | reverse complement strand
GGCCCCGGCCCCTCCGCCCGCCCGGACCGCCGCAGCCCCCACAATGGGGGGATGACCGACTCCCTCGCTGACCCGCATCTGCGCTACTCCGTCCCCACGTACCGGAGCGGCGGTCCGCGCGAGATCGTGATCCTCGGTTCCACCGGTTCGATCGGGACCCAGGCCGTCGACCTCGTGCTGCGCAACCCCGACCGGTTCCGGGTGACGGCCCTGTCCGCCGCCGGCGGCCGGGTCGAGCTGCTCGCCGAGCAGGCGCACCGGCTGGACGTGCGCGCGGTCGCCGTGGCGCGGGAGGACACGGCACCGGCCCTGCGGGCGGCGCTGGCCGCCCGCTACGGCGCCCGGCCGCTGCCCGAGGTCCTGGCGGGCCCGGACGCGGCCACCGAGCTGGCCCGGAGCGAGTGCCACACGGTCCTCAACGGCATCACCGGCTCCATCGGCCTGGCGCCGACGCTGGCGGCCCTGGAGGCCGGCCGGTCGCTGGCGCTGGCCAACAAGGAGTCGCTGATCGTCGGCGGTCCGCTGGTGAAGGCCGTCGCCAAGCCCGGGCAGATCGTCCCGGTCGACTCCGAGCACGCGGCCCTGTTCCAGGCGCTGCTCGGCGGCGCCCGCGGCGAGGTCCGCAAGCTGGTCGTCACCGCCTCCGGCGGCCCGTTCCGGGGGCGCACCAAGGAGCAGTTGGCCGCCGTCACCCCGGCCGACGCCCTGGCGCACCCCACCTGGTCCATGGGCCCGGTCATCACGGTCAACTCCGCGACGCTGGTCAACAAGGGCCTGGAGGTGATCGAGGCCCACCTGCTCTACGACATCCCGTTCGACCGCATCGAGGTCGTCGTCCACCCCCAGTCGTACGTGCACTCCATGGTGGAGTTCACGGACGGCTCCACCCTCGCCCAGGCCACCCCGCCGGACATGCGCGGCCCGATCGCCATCGGCCTGGGCTGGCCCGAGCGGGTGCCGGACGCCGCCCCGGCCTTCGACTGGTCGAAGGCGTCCACCTGGGAGTTCTTCCCGCTCGACGAGGACGCCTTCCCCTCCGTCGCGCTGGCCCGGCACGTCGGCGCCCTGGGCGGCACCGCCCCGGCCGTCTTCAACGCCGCCAATGAGGAGTGCGTCGACGCGTTCCTCTCCGGCGGCCTGCCGTTCAATGGCATCGTGGACACCGTCGCCGAGGTCGTCGCGGAGCACGGCACCCCCGATCGGGGAACCCTCCTCACGGTCCCGGACGTCCTGCAGGCGGAGACCTGGGCCCGCGCCCGGGCCCGCGAACTGGTGGCGCGTACGGCAACCGCGGTCCGTACGGCCGGAGCGACCTCGGAGGCCCGCGCATGACCCTTCTGATGACGGTCCTCGGGATAGTCGTCTTCGTGGTGGGCCTGCTGTTCTCGATCGCCTGGCACGAACTGGGCCACCTGTCGACCGCCAAGATGTTCGGCATCCGGGTGCCGCAGTACATGGTCGGCTTCGGCCCGACGATCTTCTCCCGGAAGAAGGGCGACACCGAGTACGGCATCAAGGCCATCCCGCTCGGCGGCTACATCCGCATGATCGGGATGTTCCCGCCCGGCGAGGACGGCAAGATCGCGGCCCGCTCCACGTCCCCCTGGCGCGGCATGATCGAGGACGCCCGGTCGGCGGCGTTCGAGGAGCTCCGGCCCGGCGACGAGAGCCGGCTCTTCTACACGCGCAAGCCCTGGAAGCGCGTGATCGTGATGTTCGCCGGGCCGTTCATGAACCTGGTCCTCGCCGTGGCGCTGTTCCTTGGCGTGCTGATGACCTTCGGCATCCGCACCGAGACGACTCAGGTCGGCTCGGTCCAGGACTGCGTCGTCAAGGCCTCCAGCGCCACCGACACCTGCCCGAAGAACGCCCCGAAGTCCCCGGCCAACGCGGCCGGGCTGCGGGCCAAGGACAAGATCGTCGCCTTCAACGGCCATCCGACGCCCGACTGGAAGACCATCCAGAAGGACATCCGGAAGACCACCGGACCGGCCACGATCACCGTCGAGCGCGACGGCAAGCGCCTCGACCTGCACGCGAACCTGATCGAGAACCAGGTGCAGAAGTACGACGGCGACGGCAACCCCGTCCGGGGCGAGTACGTCACCGCCGGCTTCCTGGGCTTCGCGCCCGCCGGCGGTGTCGTCCGGCAGTCCTTCGGCCAGTCCGTGGACCGGATGGGCGACATGGTCCAGTCCGGCGTCGAGTCCCTGGTGGCGCTGCCCGGCAAGATCCCCGACCTCTGGAACGCGGCCTTCGACGGCGGCGAGCGCAAGGCCGACTCCCCGATGGGCGTCGTCGGCGCGGCCCGGGTCGGCGGCGAGGTGTTCACCCTCAACATCCCGCCGTCCCAGCAGGTCGCGCTGATGCTGTACCTGGTGGCCGGCTTCAACCTCTCGCTGTTCCTGTTCAACATGCTGCCGCTGCTGCCGCTGGACGGCGGGCACATCGCCGGCGCCCTGTGGGAGTCGGTGCGCCGGATGTTCGCCAAGCTGTTCCGCCGCCCGGACCCGGGCCCCTTCGACGTGGCCAAGCTGATGCCGGTCGCCTACGTCGTCGCGGGGATCTTCATCTGCTTCACGCTGCTCGTCCTGGTGGCCGATGTGGTGAATCCCGTGCGCCTTACCTAGGGAACGCGGGGGTCCGCCCCGCTCTGTGCCCCTCTGGTGCACAACGTGTCCGTCACCGCTCGTTCGCGCGGTGTTCGGGGCGGGATGTGCTTCCGGGGAGGCGCTTGCCGTAATCTCGGAGACCGGAGCCCGCCGATCTCGGGACCATGATTCAGACCTTGGGGTTGCTCGCCAGATGACCGCGATTTCGCTGGGAATGCCGTCCGTTCCGACCAAGCTCGCCGACCGCCGCGTCAGCCGCAAGATCCAGGTCGGATCCGTGGCCGTGGGTGGGGACGCGCCGGTGTCGGTGCAGTCGATGACGACCACGCGGACGTCGGACATCGGTGCGACGCTGCAGCAGATCGCGGAGCTGACGGCTTCCGGCTGCCAGATCGTGCGGGTGGCGTGTCCGACGCAGGACGACGCCGACGCGTTGAAGGTGATCGCGGCGAAGTCGCAGATCCCGGTGATCGCGGACATCCACTTCCAGCCGAAGTACGTGTTCGCGGCGATCGACGCGGGCTGTGCGGCGGTGCGGGTGAATCCGGGGAACATCAAGCAGTTCGACGACAAGGTCAAGGAGATCGCGAAGGCGGCTTCCGAGGCCGGCACCCCGATCCGGATCGGAGTGAACGCGGGGTCGCTGGACCGGCGTCTGCTGCGGAAGTACGGCAAGGCCACGCCGGAGGCGCTGGTGGAGTCGGCTCTGTGGGAGGCGTCGCTGTTCGAGGAGCACGGTTTCCGGGACATCAAGATCTCGGTCAAGCACAACGACCCGGTCGTGATGGTCAACGCCTACCGCCAGCTCGCCGCGCAGTGCGACTACCCGCTGCACCTGGGGGTGACGGAGGCGGGTCCGGCGTTCCAGGGCACGATCAAGTCGGCGGTGGCCTTCGGCGCGCTGCTGTCGGAGGGCATCGGCGACACCATCCGCGTCTCGCTGTCGGCGCCGCCGGCGGAGGAGGTCAAGGTCGGTATCCAGATTCTGGAGTCGCTGAATCTGCGGCAGCGCCGGCTGGAGATCGTTTCGTGTCCGTCGTGCGGGCGGGCGCAGGTGGATGTGTACAAGCTGGCGGACGAGGTGACGGCGGGCCTGGAGGGCATGGAGGTGCCGCTGCGGGTCGCCGTGATGGGCTGTGTGGTCAACGGTCCGGGTGAGGCGCGTGAGGCGGACCTGGGTGTGGCGTCCGGCAATGGCAAGGGACAGATCTTCGTGAAGGGCGAGGTCATCAAGACCGTCCCCGAGTCGAAGATCGTCGAGACCCTCATCGAAGAGGCCATGAAGATCGCCGCCCAGATGGAGAAGGACGGCATCCCCTCCGGCGAGCCCCAGGTCAGCATCGCCGGCTGAGCCACGCCCGGCCCCGCGGCGGGACGGCCACGGTCCTCCCGCCGCGACGGGGTAAGCGCCGAACCGGAGAGGTAAAGTGCCAGGAATCTGTTTTCCTGGCCTCGGGCCGCGACGGTGAGGCACCCCACACGTGTTGACGACGACCACGACCAAGGTCCTGGAACCCGGCGATCTCGACGCCGCCCTCGCGGTGCTCGACCGCGACCCCGTCGCCAACGCCTTCGTCGCCGCCCGGGTCCAGGTCGCCGGCCTCGACCCCTGGCGGCTCGGCGGCGAGATGTGGGGCTGGTACGTCCACGGGCGCCTGGAGGCGCTCTGCTACGCCGGCGCCAACCTCGTCCCCATCTGCGCCGGCCCCGAGGCCGTCCGCGCCTTCGCCGACCGCGCCCGCCGGGCCGGCCGCCGCTGCTCCTCCATCGTCGGCCCCGCCGAACCCACCGCCGCCCTCTGGGCGCTGCTGGAGCCCCACTGGGGACCGGCCCGCGAGGTCCGCGCCCACCAGCCGCTCATGGTCACCCGCTCGATGCCCGCCGACGTCGACCCCGACCCGCTGGTCCGCCGCGTCCGCAAGGACGAGATGGAGCTGATCCTCCCGGCGTGCGTCGCCATGTTCACCGAGGAGGTCGGCGTCTCGCCGCTGGCCGGCGACGGCGGGCTGCTCTACCAGGCGCGCGTCGCCGAACTCGTCGGCTCGGGGCGGTCGTTCGCCCGCATAGAGGACGGCAAGGTCGTCTTCAAAGCGGAGATCGGCGCCGCCACCGGCCGCGCCTGCCAGATCCAGGGCGTCTGGGTCGCCCCCGAACACCGGGGCCGCGGCCTCTCCGTGACCGGCATGGCCGCCGTGCTCGACCACGCGCTCCGCGAGGTCGCCCCGGTGGTCAGCCTCTACGTCAACGACTACAACGCGGCCGCGCGCGCCACCTACCGCCGGGTCGGCTTCCGGGAGATCGGCGCCTTCATGAGCGTGCTGTTCTGACCCGCTCCGGTCCCCGGGCGGCGGGCCCGTCGGGAAGACCGGCCGGCCGGGTAGCCTCCCGGCATGGATGACATCGTGGTCGGCCCGCTCGACCTCGCCGCCCGGGTCGACGACGCGCTGGCCGTGCAGGCCGTGGCCTTCGGGCTCACCGCCGAAGAGGTCGGCGTCCGGCGCCACATCGTGCTCCGCCACCTCACCAATCCCGGCGCCCGGGCCCTCGGCGCGACGACCGGAAGCGGGCGGCTCGTCGGCTTCGTCTACGGCATGCCCAACGACCGCCGGCACTGGTGGTCCACCGTGGTCGAGCCGTATCTGCGGGCCACGGGGACCGAGGAGTGGCTGGACGACACCTTCGTGATCACCGAACTGCACGTCCACCCCGCCTTCCAGAACCGGCGGATCGGCCGGACGCTCATCACCGCGCTCACGGCGGACGCGGCGGAACCCCGCTCCATCCTCTCCGCCATCGACGTGGAGAGCCCGGCCCGCGCCCTCTACCGCAAGCTCGGCTACCGGGACCTGGCCCGGCAGGTGGTCTTCCCCAGCGCCGTCAGCCCCTACGTGGTGATGGGAGCGGAACTGCCGCTGCTCGACTGACCCGGCCCGGCGGACGGTCCCGGAAAACCCGGTGAGATCCGCCCGGCCCGCCGCTAGCCTCCGGGCATGTCTCCCGTTCAGCGCCTTTCCACCCTGATGCTCAAGACCCTGCGCGACGACCCGGCCGACGCCGAGACGCCGGGCCACCGGCTGCTGGTCCGCGCCGGATACGTCCGCCGGAGCTCCGCGGGGGTGTGGACCTGGCTGCCACTCGGCAAGAAGGTGCTGGACAACGTCGCCCGTGTGGTGCGCGAGGAGATGGACGCCATCGGCGGCCAGGAAGTGCTGCTGCCCGCCCTGCTGCCCCGGGAGCCCTACGAGGCCAGCGGCCGCTGGACGGAGTACGGGGACCTCCTCTTCCGCCTCCGCGACCGCAAGGGCGCCGACTACCTGCTCGGGCCCACGCACGAGGAGGTCTTCACCCTCACCGCCAAGGACCAGTGCACGTCCTACAAGGACCTGCCGGTGACCCTCTACCAGATCCAGACCAAGTACCGCGACGAGGCCCGGCCCCGCTCCGGGGTGCTGCGCGGGCGCGAGTTCCTGATGAAGGACGCCTACTCCTTCGACGTCGACGACGAGGGCCTGGCGGAGTCCTACCGCCGCCACCGCGAGGCGTACCTGCGGATCTTCGCGCGCCTCGGACTCGATCACCGCGTGGTTTCCGCCGTCTCCGGCGCCATGGGCGGATCGGCCTCCGAGGAGTTCCTCGCCCCGGCCGCCGTCGGCGAGGACACCTTCGCCGACTGCCCGGGCTGCGGCTACGCCGCCAACACGGAGGCGGTCACCACGGCCGTCGAACCCGCGGACCCCAGCGGGCACGGGCCGCTGGAGGAGCTGGACACCCCCGGCACCGCCACCATCGACACCCTCACCGCCCACCTGGGCGTGCCCGCCTCGGCGGTGCTCAAGAACGTCCTCGTCAAGGTGGACGGCGAGATCGTCGCCATCGGCGTGCCCGGCGACCGCGAGGTGGACCTGGGCCGCGTCGCCGAGCGGCTGGCCCCCGCCGAGGTGGAGCTCGTCACCGCCGACGACTTCGCGCGCCACCCCGATCTGGTGCGCGGATACGTCGGCCCGCAGAAGCTGCCCGTCCCCTACTGGGCGGACCCCCGGGTGGCGCCCGGCACCGCCTGGACCACCGGCGCCAACAAGCCGGACACCCACGCCCGGAACGTCGTCTGCGGCCGGGACTTCACCGTCGACCGTTACCTCGACGCCGTCGTCGTCGAGCCCGGCGACCCCTGCCCCCGCTGCGGCACCGGCCTCCGGCTCGGGCGGGCCATCGAGATCGGCCACATCTTCCGGCTGGGCCGCAAGTACGCCGACGTCTTCGGATTCGACGTCCTCGGTCCCGAGGGCAAACCGGTCCGCGTGACGATGGGGTGCTACGGCATCGGCGTCTCCCGCGCCGTCGCGGCCCTCGCCGAGCAGACCCTCGACGAGCGCGGGCTGTGCTGGCCGCGCGAGGTCGCCCCCGCCGACGTCCACGTCGTGGTCGCCGGCAAGGCCGTCCAGGCCGAACTGGCCGACCGTCTCGCCGCCCGGCTCGCCGAGGCGGGGGTGCGCGTCCTGCTCGACGACCGCGCGGGCGTCTCGGCGGGCGTCAAGTTCGCCGACGCCGAACTGATCGGCGTCCCGACGCTGTTGACCGTCGGACGCGGCGCCCCGGAAGGCCGGGTGGAGCTCAGGGACCGGCGGACGGGGGAGCGGGAGGAGATGACGGCGGACGAGGCGGTGGCCCGGGTCGCGGCACTGCGCTAGCCGCACCGGAAGGGGCGTGCGGCAACGCCGCGCGCCCGGCGTGGAGTTCGGGGCGCCCGCCGGTGATACGCGCCCCGCCCGCCGGGGGCGGGCGCGTCAGCCGACGAACGTCGCTTCCGGGTGCTCGGCCGCGGGCTGGGGCCCTTCCCCGTCGGCCGTCGTCCGTACGGCGGTTCCGTGTCCGGCCACCCTCCGGCGGCCGGTTGCCCGCCCGCTCGCCTCGCGGATTCGGCTGAAGAGGGGCTTGCCGTGGGGCCGCGCGGGTGTGGTGGGGCCCCTGCCGCATCGTCCGTCGTCCGTACGGCCGTTCCGCGTCCGGGCCGGCCGGTGGCGCCCGCCGGCGGCCGGTGGCGCGCTCGCTCGGCCGCCTCGCGGGTTCGGCTGAGGGAAGGGCTTGCCGGGTGGTCGCGGGGCCCTGCCGCGTCATCCGTCGTCCGCCGGCCGTGTGGCCGTTCCGCGTCCCGGGCCGCCGCAGGGGTGTAGCGGCACACGCGCCGGGCCGCGGGCCAGGAGCCGCCGCGCGCGGGCTGCCCGGCCTTCGCCGCGCCCCCCGCTACAGCAACGCCGCGAACTCCAGCAGGAGTTCGCCCGCCTTCCCCGCGCCGGACGCCCGTTCCCGCATGCCGTCGGCCACCGCGCGGAACAGGGTCCAGCCGCGCAGCCGGTCCGCGTCCACCTCCAAGGCGTCCGCGAGGCGGGCCGCCCGGCGGCGTACGGTGGCCGCCGCGCCGGGGGAGGCGAGCAGGGTGTCGGCGCGGTCGCGGACCAGCCGGGCGAGGTCGTAGGCCCGCTCGCCGGTCAGCGGGCGGGGGCCCACGGCCAGCCAGGGCAGGCGGTCGCCGGCCAGGACCTTGCCCTGGTGGTAGGCGCCGTGCAGCAGGCTCGGCGGCTCCCCGGCCGGGCCCGGGGCCAGCGTCTCCCGCAGCTCCAGGGCCTCGTCCACGAGCGCCCGGGCGTCCGCCGCCCAGGGCTCCTCGCGCCAGGCGCGCAGGGCGCGGGCGAGGCCGGCCGTGTGGTCCGCCACGGAGGGGATCACCGTGCCGCCGGGCGGCGCGACCCACAGCCGCTGGAGCGTCGCCGACGCCTCCAGCTGCGCCTTCGCCTCCGCGAGCGACCGCAGTCCGACGTCCGGGTGCAGCCGCTCCAGCAGCAGCGCGCCCGCCTCCGGGGCCGCCGCCCGCACCCGTACCGCGCCCAGCCCGTCCCAGTGCGCCAGCGCGGCGTGCTCGGCCGCCGCCGCGTCACCCGGCGGGAGGAGCTTGAGCACCGCCGGGGTGCCGTCCGCCTGGTGCGCCAGCACCACCAGGCCGGTCCGTCCGCCCGGGGCCTGCACCCGTTCGGGTGTCAGCTCCCAGCGGTCGAGCCATGCGCGGGCCGTCGCGGGAAGACCGGCGAGCCACCGGCCGGCGGCCTCCGCGCGGGCCGGGTCGGGGTCGGAGCCCAGGGCGCGGACCAGCCGTTCCGGCGGTTCGAGGCGGTCGTTCGCGTGGCCCATCCCTGTGCCGTCCCTTTCGTCCGTGCCGTGGAGCCGGCCGGGGACGCGCGCTAGGCGCCGTCCGCTCCGCCGGCCGGGGCCCGCGCGGCGAGCCCAGGGAAGGCTACGCTGCCGCCCCGCCAGCGCGTTCCCCGCACCGCCGCCTCCCGCAGCGCCGCCGCGGCCTCCCCGCGCAGCGCGCCGTCCGCCGCCGCGACCAGGTCGGCGTAGACGGCCGCGATCCGGCTCTCCAGCTCCGCCGCCAGCCGCGTCGCGGCGGGGGCGTCCGGGACGGGGAACGGCAGCGCGTAGGCCGGGTCGGCGGCGGCCGGTGTGCCGCCGAGGTCGCGGACGGCGCGCCGCATCGCGTCCCGCCGGGCGCGGTGCGCCTCGTAGGCCTCACGGGCCTCCTGTGCCCGCTCCTCCCCGGCGCGGGCGCCCACCACGCCGTACCCGTAGACCGCGGCGTGTTCGGCGGCCAGGGCCGCCTGAGCGGCGGTCAGCACGGCGGGGGCGGTCATGCGCCGGCCCCCAGCAGATAGGCGTGGGCGGCGCCGGCCGCCGCCACCGAGGCCAGCAGCCGGGCGAGTTCCGGCGGTGCGTCGGCGAGGGCCGCGCCGCGGCCGTCGGCCGTACGGCGCTCGGCGGCGGCGAGCGCGGCGAGCGCCTCGTCGGGGTCGTCCGGGACGGCGGGCGGGGCCCCTGGGGGAGG
>NZ_JBPQTX010000273.1:0-9582 GCF_051386555.1 Streptomyces sp. URMC 126 | reverse complement strand
CCACCACCCCCCGATCCCGAACGCCCCGCCCAAGTCCGGCGCATCCTGCGCCTCTTCCGCCCCTACCGCGGCCGCCTCGCCCTCGTCGGGCTGCTCGTGGCCGCCTCCTCGCTGGTCACCGTGGCATCGCCCTTCCTGCTGCGGGAGATCCTGGACGTCGCCATCCCGGAGGGCCGAACGGGGCTGCTCACCCTGCTCGCCCTCGGCATGATCACGGCCGCGGTCGTCACCAGCGTCTTCGGCGTGCTCCAGACCCTGGTGTCCACCACCGTCGGCCAGCGCGTCATGCACGACCTGCGGACGGCCGTCTACGCCCGGCTGCAGAGCATGCCCCTCGCCTTCTTCACCCGGACCCGCACCGGCGAGGTGCAGTCCAGGATCGCCAACGACATCGGCGGCATGCAGGCCACGGTGACCTCCACCGCCACCTCGCTGGTCTCCAACCTCACCAGCGTCGTGGCCTCGGTCGCCGCCATGCTGGCCCTGGACTGGCGGCTGACCGTCGTCTCGCTGCTCCTGCTGCCGCTGTTCGTATGGATCAGCCACCGAGTGGGCCGCGAGCGCAAGAAGATCACCTCCCAGCGCCAGAAGCAGATGGCCTCCATGGCCGCGATCGTCACCGAGTCGCTCTCCGTCAGCGGCATCGTCCTGGGCCGGACCATGGGCCGTGCCGACTCGCTCACGGCCGCCTTCGGCAAGGAGTCCGAACGGCTGGTCGACCTGGAGGTCAGGGCCAACATGGCCGGCCGCTGGCGGATGTCCACCATCGGCATCGTCATGGCGGCCATGCCCGCGCTCCTCTACTGGGCGGCCGGCATCTCCCTCGAAACCGGCGGCCCCGCCCTGTCGATCGGCACGCTCGTCGCCTTCGTCTCCCTCCAGCAGGGCCTGCTGCGCCCGACCGTCGCCCTGCTCTCCACGGGCGTCCAGGTGCAGAGCTCCCTCGCCCTCTTCCAGCGCATCTTCGAGTACCTCGACCTCCCCGTGGAGATCAGCGAACCCGAGCGTCCGGTACGCCTGGAGACGATCCGCGGAGAGGTCCGCTTCGAGGACGTCGGCTTCGCCTACGACGGTCCGGACGCCGCCCGGCCCACCCTCAGCGGCATCGACCTCGTCGTCCCGGCGGGCGGCAGCCTGGCCGTGGTCGGCCCCACCGGCTCCGGCAAGAGCACCCTCGGCCAACTGGTGCCCCGGCTCTACGACGTCACCGGCGGCCGGGTGCTCATCGACGGGGTGGACGTCCGAGACCTGGACTTCGACACGCTCAGCCGCGCCGTCGGCATCGTGTCCCAGGAGACCTACCTGTTCCACGCCTCCGTAGCCGACAACCTGCGGTTCGCCAAGCCGGACGCGGACGACGACGAGATCCGCGCCGCCGCCGAGGCCGCCCAGATCCACGACCACATCGCATCCTTGCCCGACGGCTACGACACCCTCGTCGGCGAGCGCGGACACCGCTTCTCCGGCGGCGAGCAGCAGCGGCTGGCCATCGCCCGCACCATCCTGCGCGACCCGCCCGTCCTCATCCTGGACGAGGCCACCTCCGCTCTGGACACCCGGACCGAACAGGCCGTCCAGAAGGCCATCGACGCGCTGTCCGAAGGCCGCACCACCATCACCATCGCGCACCGCCTCTCCACCGTCCGCGACGCGGACCAGATCGTGGTGCTCGACGGCGGGCGCATAGCCGAGCGGGGGACGCATCCCGAACTCCTCGCCGCCGACGGCCGGTACGCGGCGCTGGTGCGCGGCGACGCCCGCCTCGCGGTGTCGGTCTGAGCCGGAGTGCGAGGGGCGGTGGGCGAAGGGGCGGAGGAGGGGCCTGCCCGCACGGCCCCCGCCACCCCGCCGGGACTCCGGCGGAGCCCCTCCTCCGCCGTCAGAGCGCGTCCAGGTCCACCGCCTCGGCCATCAGCCGGTAGCCCGCGTCGCCC
Source organism: Streptomyces sp. URMC 126 (assembly GCF_051386555.1). Lineage (NCBI taxonomy): Bacteria > Bacillati > Actinomycetota > Actinomycetes > Kitasatosporales > Streptomycetaceae > Streptomyces > Streptomyces sp. URMC 126. Next base: position 7,648 of record NZ_JBPQTX010000273.1, on the reverse strand, counting down.
GGGTGCTTGCGGTCGCCCGAGTCATAGGCGGGGGAGAGGAGCCGAGGGTCGTCGGCCGAGACCAGGGCGGCGGAGAAGTCCGCCACCGCGTCGAACTCGCCCGAGGTGCGGATCCACTCGTTGACCGCCAGCCGCTTCGCCTCCGCCCGAGGCGTGTGGTACTCGGAGCCCATGAACGGCAGGATCGTCCCGCCGATCACCTTCAGGCCGCGCTCACGGGCCCGCCGGATCAGCTCCCGGTAGCCGGCGATCAGCTCGTCGGCCGACACCTCGACGGACGGCTTGTACATCGGGAGGTCGACCTCGCTGAAACCGATGTCGTTGAGACCGACGTGCACGATCACGGCCCGGACCCCGGGCTTGTCGAGCACGTCCCGCTCCAGCCGGGCGGAGGGCCGCTCGCCGAACCACGGCGAGTCGTGCAGCAGCAGATTGCCCCCGATCCCCGAGTTGAGGACGGCCCACGGCCGGCCCGACGCCGCCAGCCGCTCGGCGAGGAAGTCCGGGTAGCGGGCGTTCGCCCCCACGGAGGAGCCGAAGCCGTCCGTGATGGAGTCGCCCAGGGCCACCACCGCGCCCTCGGCCGCGCCCTCCCCGGTCAACTCGACGTCGGACAGCAGGTACCAGGAGTGGGTGACCTCGTCGAAGCCCGCCCCGGAGGCCTCCCCGGTCCGGTCGCCCACGGCCCGGTACGTCTCCGCCCACGCCTGCGAGTGGAAGGTCACCGGACCCGTCGGACCGTCGAAGTACAGCGTCAGCGCCAGGGAGTCGAAGGCCGCCACGCGCAGCTCCACCGGGTCGCTCACCACCTCGCCGCCCGCCGGTATCCGCACCGACGGGGCACCGTCGAAGGTGAGCGCCCGCCGCGACTCCGGCTTGACCTCGGCCCCGCCCGCGCTCAGCGCCAGGGCCGCCCCGTCGACGGTCAGCGGCTCGGTCCCGTAGCGGTGGGACAGCCGGATCCGGACCGACGTACCGCCTCCCGTCACCCGGACGACCTGGCGCACGGACTGCCGCGCGAACCCCGTCTCGGACCAGTTCTCCCCAAAGCCGGCGCTCGGCCGCTGCACCGCCGCCGACCATCCGGCCGCCCACGCGGTGCGCGTCCCGTCGTCGACGAGCTCCGCCGCTCCTGTGTGCTCCGCTTCCCGAACCGTCATGGCACGTCTCCTCGTTCGCGTGATCTCCGCCGACCGTGATCTCCGTCGACGAGGAACAGCCTGCCGGTCCGGCGGCGGCCCACCCAGCCCCCGCCGCTTCGTACGCGGGCCGTGCGTACCACTGCCAGGGTCACCCTCGCCGCGGCCCCGGGTCCCCGGCCACCAGCACGACGTCCAGCACGCGCGGTCCGTGCACGCCCTCCACCCGGTCCAGCTCGATGTCGCTCGTCGCCGACGGTCCGGAGATCCACGTCAACGGCCTGGCGGGATCGAGGCGTTCGAGGGCCTGGGGGACGGAGTCCACGAGCTGGTCCGCGGTCCGCACCACGCACACATGGTGGTCGGGGACGAGCGTGATCCGGCGCCGCCCCTGCCCCGGGCCCCCGTCCAGGACGACCGTCCCGGTCTCGGCGACCGCCAGCGCGCAGCCCGTGACGACGCTGTCCACGGCGTCCAGCGCGCGGACGGTCAGGCCGGGGGAGTCCACGCCCACCTCCCCGTCCGCCTCGGCACGCCAGGGGGCCAGCCAGCCGTCCGGCAACCCGGGCGGCACGACCACCCGGCGGGCGCCCCGGCGGGCCAGTACGTCCCGGAGCAGCGCCGGCAGCCCGTCCGCGCCGGTCCGGTGCACGGTGGCGCGGTAGTCCGTCAGGTGCGCGGCGAGCAGCGCCGCCGATTCGGCGGGCGTCCGCCGGCCGTGCACGCGCAGGTAGTCGCGGGGTACGGGGTGGTCGCGCGGCCGCTCGTACGCCGGCACGTCGGCGAGGGCACGCCGCACCCGCCCCAGGATCCGCGCCCGGCTCGCGCCGCCCGCCGGGCGCTCCGCCGCTCCGGCACCCGTCGCCTCGCTCACCGCGCACCTCCTCGTGTCCGCGTCCACCAGTCGCGGAACGACTCCTCGGTGATCTCGGGCAGCTCCCGCCCGTCCGTCCACGCCCGGCCCGGACCCGGCAGCCGCCGCGGGGCGAACCGGCCCGCCCGGCCCGCCAGCCGCCGGCCGCGGCGGAGCAGTTCGGGCCGGTCCAGGGCCCAGGCCGCGCCCGCCACCACCCGCCGTTCCAGGGCGCGCCGCCGGGCCGGACGCACCACCGTCCGCGTGCCCCGGACCGTCGCCTCGCCGCCCTCCGCCACCCGTTCCCGCAGGTGGACCAGGACCTCGGGGATGTCGATGGCCACCGGGCACACCTCGTAGCAGGCCCCGCACAGCGAGGACGCGAAGGGCAGCGACTGCTCCAGCGGGCCCGCCATTCCGCGCAGTTGCGGGGCGAGGATCGCCCCGATGGGTCCGGAGTAGGGCGAGCCGTAGGCGTGCCCGCCGGCCCGCTCGTACACCGGGCAGACGTTGAGACAGGCCGAGCAGCGGATGCAGCGCAGTGCCTGGCGGCCGACCGTGTCGGCGAGGGTGTCGGTCCGGCCGTTGTCGAGCAGCACCAGGTGGAACGAGCGCGGGCCGTCGCCGTCCGTGGTGCCCGTCCACATCGACGTGTAGGGGTTCATCCGCTCGGCGGTGGAGGAGCGGGGCAGCACTTGGAGGTAGATCTCCAGGTCCCGCCAGGTGGGCACCACCTTCTCGATGCCCACGACGGAGATCAGCGTCTCGGGCAGGGTCAGGCACATCCGCCCGTTGCCCTCGGACTCGACCACCACCATCGTCCCGGTCTCCGCGACCATGAAATTGGCGCCGCTCACGGCCACTTTGGCCCGCAGGAACTTCTCCCGGAGGTGCAGCCGGGCCGCCTCGGCGAGGTCGGCCGGACGGTCGGTCAGCCCCTCGGGCGCGGGCCGCCCCCAGTCGGCCATCCGCTCGCGGAAGATCTCCCGGATCTCACCCCGGCTCCGGTGGATGGCGGGGACGAGGAGGTGGGACGGCAGATCGTCCCCCAACTGCACGATCAGCTCCGCCAGATCGGTCTCGTAGGCCCGGATGCCGGCCGCCGCCAGGGCCTCGTTGAGGCCGATCTCCTGCGTCACCATGGACTTGACCTTGACGACTTCCCGTTCGCCGGTGGCCCGTACGAGGTCGGTGACGATCCGGTTGGCCTCCGCCGCGTCGGCCGCCCAGTGCACCGTCCCGCCGGCCGCGGTGACGCGCTCCTCCAGGCGGACGAGGTAGTGGTCGAGGTGGCGGAGGGTGCGGTCCTTGACGGCCGCGGCGGCGGCGCGGAGCCGCGGCCAGTCGTCGAGTTCGGCCACGGCCGCCGCGCGCCGGGCCCTGATGGTGGTGGTGGCGTGGCGCAGGTTGGCGCGCAGGCGCGTGTCCCGGGTGGAGACGGCGGCGGCGCGGGGGAACGAGGGCATGCCGAGGGGGACCGGGCGGGTCATCGGGCGGCTCCTTCCGGTCCGGCGGCCGGGGGCGGTCCGGCGGTCGGGGACGGCGCGGTTCCCGGCGGCTGCGCGGTTCCCGGGGACGACGCGGTTTCCGGGAACGATGCCGGCTCCGTCGAGGCGAGGATCTCGGCGATGTGCACCGGCCGCACCCCCGCCTCCCGTCGGCCGAGGATGCCGCCGATGTGGGCCAGGCACGAGTTGTCCGCCGCGCAGAGGGCCCGGGCGCCCGTGGCGACGACGGCGCGCGCCTTGTCCGTGCCCATGGCGACGGAGACGGCGGCGTTCTTGATGGCGAACGTCCCGCCGAAGCCGCAGCACTCCTCCGCACCGGCCAACTCCCGCAGCTCCAGCCCCTTCACCCGTTCCAGCAACCGTCGCGGCCGGTCGCCGAGACGGAGCGCGCGCAGACCGTGACAGGTGGGGTGGTAGGTGACGGTGTGAGGGTAGTGAGCGCCGACGTCCGTCACCCCCAGGACGTCGACCAAGTACTCGGTCAGTTCGTAGGTGCGCGGTACGACCTCGGCCACCGCCTCCGACAGCCCGTCGTCCCGCCCCTCGGCCGCCGCCCGGGCCGCGACGCGCGGGTACTGCTCCCGGACCATGGCCGCACAGGAGGCGGACGGCGTGACGATGTGCTCGTACCCTCGGAAGGCGGCGGCGTAGCGGCGCACCAGGGGTTCGGTCGGCCGCCGGTAGCCGGTGTTGAGGAACGGCTGGCCGCAGCAGCTCTGTTCCGGGGGGAACTCCACCCGCACCCCCAGCCGCTCCAGCAGCGTGACCACGGCCCGCCCGGTGTCCGGATACAGCATGTCGTTGACGCACGTCACGAAGAGAGCGACGACCGGTGTGCCCGGATCCCGGGAGTCGGGAGAGCCGTGTGGGCCGGGAGACGCGAGCGGGCCGGGCGGGCGGTGAGGACCACGAGAACCAAGGGAGCGTCGCAGCATGGGACGCATGCTACGGATCAGGCGCCGGGAGCGGCATGGCCCGTGACGGCTTTCCGCCCCGGCGCGCGGGGCCGTCGGGCGCGGAACGGGCATCCCTCACGCGCCGGGGTACGGAGGGGGAGGACGGTCTCCCACAAGGCCCGGGCACCGTCTCGTCACACCCGCACCGCCTCACCCCACCGCGGCCGCCACCCGCCCGGACGGGCGCTCGCCGCGCCCCGTCTCCTCCCCGGCGAGCAGCTCCCGGATCTCCCGGACCGCGCCGCGGCCGGCCCGGTTGGCGCCGATGGTGCTGGCCGACGGCCCGTACCCGACGAGGTGGATCCGGGGGTCGCGGATCACCCGGGTGCCGTCGAGACGGATGCCGCCCCCGGGCTCCCGCAACCGCAGGGGCGCCAGGTGGCCGAGCGCGGGCCGGAAACCGGTGGCCCACAGGATGACGTCGGCGGGGACCGTCCGGCCGTCCGCCCAGGCGACGCCGTCGGGCGTGATGCGGTCGAACATCGGCAGCCGGTCGAGCACGCCCGCCTCCCGTGCCCGTGCCATCGCCTCCGTCATCGGCAGCCCGGTGACCGACACGACGCTGCGCGGCGGCAGCCCCCGCCGGACGCGGTCCTCCACCAGCGCGACGGCCTCCCGGCCGCGCGCCTCGTCGAACGGTCCCTCCCGGAACAGCGGCGGCCGTCGGGTGACCCACGTCGTGGCGGAGGCCACCTCGGCGATCTCCAGCAGGTGCTGGACGGCGGACGTGCCGCCGCCGACGACCACCACCCGCAGGCCCGCGAACGGCTCCGGGCCCGGGTAGCGGGCGGTGTGCAGCAGGCGGCCCCGGAACAGTTCCTGCCCCGGGTAACGCGGCAGGAACGGCCGGTCCCAGGTGCCGGTGGCGTTGACCAGCGCCCGCGCCGACCAGACGCCGGCGGACGTCTCGACGCGCAGCCGCCCCGCCCCGATCCCGGCGCCGTCGTCCTCGCGTACGGCCCGTACGTCGACGGGCCGCCGGACCCGCAGGCCGAACTCCGCCTCGTAGGCCGCGAAATAATGGCCGATCACCTCGGACGACGGCCGGGCGTCGTCGGCGCCCGTGAGCGGCATCCCGGGCAGCGCGTGCATCCCGTGGACCCGGCCGTAGGTCAGCGTGGGCCACCGGTACTGCCAGGCGCCGCCGGGGCGCGGCGCGTGGTCCAGCACGACGAAGTCCCGGTCCGGCTCGTAACCCGCGCGCCGCAGGTGGTAGGCGGCGGACAGGCCCGCCTGCCCGGCACCCACCACGACGACCTCCACGGGCCGCGCCACCGCCATTTCGTTCATGTTTCCACTAACGAGTCGGCCGGTGGATCTCTTCCCGGACCCTTCAGGACGGGCCCGGCGACGAAGCCAGCGCGCCCAGGTAGCCGTCCAGCAGCTCGGTCTGGCGCTCGGGCGGGAAGGCCGCCGGATCGAACAGGGCCTGGACCACCAGCCCGAGCACGAAGGCCTGGGCGCCGGCCGCGATCCGGCCGGGGTCGCCGGGCGGCAGCTCGCCGAGCTCCTGGGCGGCGGCGACGAGCTCCCGCAGCCGGTCGCGGCTGCGCGCGTACCGCTCCGCGTGGCCCTCGCCGAGCGCCGGGTCGGCGAGCGCGGTGTCCCAGGAGGACACCCAGATGCGGTTGCTGTCCGTGGCGGCCGGGGTGAGCGGCAGGATGTCGAGCAGCGCGGCCCTGACGGCGGGCAGCCCCCGGAGCGCCACGCGCCGCGGCCGGGCGGCGCTCCGCCGGTCGAGCAGGTCGAGGGCGTGCGCCAGCAGATCCCGCTTGGCCGGGAAGTAGTGGGTGAGCAGGCCGGTGGTCGCGCCCAGCTCGGCGGCGACCGTGCGCATCGTCAGCCCGCCGAAGCCGTGCGCGGCCAGGACGCGCCAGACCGCCTCCGAGACGTCGCGGCGCCGGGCTTCATGATCACCCTTGGTTCGTGGCATGCTGCCACCGTACATAACCGTAACGCTTGTTGTGTGAATGGGGTCATCATGTTCTCCCTCCCGCTGCGGGACGACGCTCTCCTCCGTCCGCTGGAGATATGGCACGCCGAGGAGTTCGCGGCGCACATGGACCGGGCCCGGGAGCACATCCGGCCGTGGGTCGGGCCCGCGTTCGTCACCGACGACCTCGACGGCGCCCGCACCACGCTGCGCCGCTACGCCGAGCGCCGGGCCGTCGACCAGGCCGGACTCTTCGGCATCTGGCGGAAGGACACCCTGGTCGGCGGAGTGATGTTCGTGGACTTCCAAGCCGCCCTGGGCTCCTGCGAGATCGGCTGCTGGCTGGAGCCGGCCGGCGAGGGCCACGGGCTGGTCACCGCGGCCTGCGAGACCCTCCTGGACTGGGCCCTCACCACCCGGGGCCTGCACCGCGCCGAGTGGCGCTGCCGCGCCGACAACACCCGCAGCTCCGCCGTGGCCGAGCGGCTCGGCATGACCTTGGAGGGCGTCCAGCGCGCCTACTGGCCCTACCAGGGCGCCCGCTACGACAAGCAGAACTGGGCGATCCTCGCCTCCGAGTGGCGCGAGCGCCGCGCCTGAACCGGGACGGCCCCGGGGGGCGCGGCGTACGGCGGCGGAACGCGCGAGTGCGCCGTACGCGCGCCGCGCCGCCCGGGGGACGGCCGGCCCCGGTTTGCCGATCTCCGGCCGGTGCGGGTAAGGGGTGGTACATGACCGATTACGCTGGTTCCTTCACCACCCGCACGGTGGACATCACCACCGGTTCGACCGAGACGGTGTACGACCTCACCCAGCACTGCGCTCACTTCTTGCGGGAGGTCGCGGCAGGCCGCGACGGCCTGCTCAACGTCTTCACCCCGCACGCCACCGCCGGCCTGGCCGTGATCGAGACGGGCGCGGGCAGCGACGACGACCTGCTCGCCGCCCTCCGCGACCTGCTGCCGAAGGACGACCGCTGGCGGCACCGGCACGGCAGCCCGGGGCACGGCCGCGACCACGTCCTGCCCGCCTTCGTCCCGCCGCACGCCACCCTGCCGGTCGTCGGCGGCGAGCTGGAGCTGGGGACGTGGCAGAGCGTCGTCCTCGTCGACACGAACGTCGACAATCCGCACCGCAAGGTGCGGCTCTCGTTCCTGGGCTGACGCTCTCGTTCCCGGGAGCGAGAGGGAACGGCCGGAGCGCTCCACGACGGCCGGACCGGCGGGCCCGGGCGTCGCCCGCCCGGGCCCGCCCGCCGG
>NZ_JBPQTX010000272.1:0-9614 GCF_051386555.1 Streptomyces sp. URMC 126 | reverse complement strand
GGGCTGGATCGGGCGCCCGTCTCAGCCCGTCCGGCGTTTGAGGACAACCGCGCGGAGCGCGGTTTCGGGGGTCTGGGGGCGGGCCCCCAGGAACAGCCCCGCGCAGCGGTAGTGTGTCGCGGATGAGCGGTCTGAATCTTGACGAGTTCGCCACGCTGATCGAGCGCCCCGACCCCGGCACCCGCCGCGAAGCGGAAGAGCGGCGCGAGCGGCTGGCCCCCCGCCCTGGCGCCTTCGGCCGTCTGGACGAGCTCGGCGAGTGGCTCGCCGCCGCGCAGGGCGGGGTGCCGGTGAAGCCGGTGGAGCGGCCGAAGGCGATCCTGTTCGCGGGTGACCACGGCGTCGCCTCGCTCGGCGTCTCCGCCGGGCCCGCCGAGGGCGCGTACGCACTCGTGCGCGCCGCGCTGGACGGGGAGAGCGCCCCCGCCGTGCTGGCCCGCACCTCCGGAGTGGAGCTGCGGATCGTCGACATGGCGCTGGACTGCGACCCCGAGCTGCTGCCGGCGGAGGTCACGCGGCACCGGGTGCGCCGGGGCTCCGGCCGGATCGACATCGAGGACGCGCTGACCCCGGAGGAGGCGGAGGCCGCGTTCCGGGCGGGGATGGCGATCGCCGACGAGGAGGCCGACTCCGGCACCGACCTCGTCGTCCTCGGCGACCTGAGCGTGGGCGGCACGACCGCCGCGGGCGCGCTGATCGGCGCGCTGTGCGGGACGGACGCGTCGGTGGTGACCGGCCGGGGCGGCGCGGGCATCGACGACCTGGCGTGGATGCGCAAGTGCGCGGCGATCCGGGACGCGCTGCGCCGGGCCCGCCCGGTCCTGGGCGACCAGCTCCGGCTGCTGGCGACGACGGGTGGCGCGGACCTGACGGCGATCACCGGGTTCCTGCTGCAGAGCGCGGTGCGCCGGACGCCGGTGATCCTGGACGGCGTGGTCTCGGCGGCGTGCGCCCTCGTCGCGCAGCGTGTCGCGTTCCGGGCTCCGGACTGGTGGCTGGCCGGGCAGAGCAGCGGTGATCCGGCCCAGGCGAAGGCGCTCGACCGGATCGCGCTCAACCCTCTGCTCGATCACGGCGTCACACTGGGCGAGGGAACGGGGGCGCTGCTCGCTCTGCCACTGGTACGGGCCGCGGCGTCCCTGGCGGCGGAGCTTCCCGAACGTTCCTGACGTTCCCGAGGCCGACACGGGCCGGAAGGTCTCGACAGCGGTCATCGGCAGCGGAAACGTGGGGGTCACGCCGTACCCGCGTCCCCCTTCCGCCGCCTTTCTCAGGAGAAGTCCGCTTGACTCCGGATGACGAGGTGCGCCGCGGCCCCTGGCCCCGGCGCGCCGCAGCCTTCGCCGTGTGGTACCTGCGTGTCGCCGCCTTCGTCAATCTGCTCAGCGCGGTCTGGGTGTCCTTCGGAGCGAGCATCCGGCGGCACAGCGTCGACGACTACTTCACGCCGTACCTGCTGGAGGCCAGTTTCACCTCGGCCGTGGTGTCGCTGTTCATGGCGGTCACGCTGCGGCGCCGCAAACGGGCGGCCTGGATCCTCAACCTGGCGCTGGCCGGGGTGCTCCTGTTGCTGCTGGGGCTGCTGATGTGGTTCCCGGAGTTCCGGGCGCACGGTCAGAACTGGTTCTCGGTGGTGATCACGGCGCTGTTCGTGGCCGCCCTGGTGGTGGGCCGCCGGGAGTTCTACGCGGTCGGGGACCGCTCCAACCCCAAGCTCGCCGCGGCGGTCGCGGCCGGGGGGCTGCTGGTCTGCTCGCTGATCGCCGCCTTCCTGGTGACCGTCACCAACCAGGCCGGTGACGCGTACCGGTCGACGTTCTGGGACCGCTGGCGCTACGGCGTGCGGCGGCTGGTCTTCCTGGCGAGCGACGACAGCCCGTTCCCGGCGATCGACACCCCGGACTGGGTCAACGTCACCATCAACGTGATGAGCACGGTACTGCTGGTGCTGGTGGTGTGGGCGGCGTTCCGCTCCCGCCGGGCCACCGACCCGCTGACGCCCGAGGACGAGGCGCGGCTGCGGGCGCTGCTCGACAAGTACGGCGACCGGGACTCGCTGGGCTACTTCGCGCTCCGCCGCGAGAAGAGCGTCGTGTGGTCGCCGTCCGGGAAGGCGGCCGTCACCTACCGGGTGGTCGGCGGGGTCTCGCTGGCGTCGGGCGACCCGCTCGGCGACCCCGAGGCCTGGCCGGGGGCCATCGAGCCCTGGCTGGCCGAGGCCCGGGCGCACGGCTGGATCCCGGCCGTGATGGGGGCGAGCGAGGAGGGCGGCACCGTCTACGCCCGGCACGGCATGGACGCCCTCGAACTCGGTGACGAGGCCATCGTCGACACCGCCGAGTTCACCCTGGAGGGACGGGCCATGCGCACCGTCCGGCAGGCGTTCAACCGGGTGAAGCGGGCCGGGTACACGGTCCGCATCCGGCGGCACGAGGACATCCCCGAGGAGGAGATGGCCGAGCTGCTGCGGCGCGCGGACGACTGGCGGGACGGGGCGACCGAGCGCGGCTTCTCGATGGCGCTGGGCCGGCTGGGCGACCCGGACGACGGCCGCTGCGTGATGCTGGAATGCCACGACGGCAAGGGCGAGTTGCGGGCGCTGCTGAGCTTCGTCCCGTGGGGGCCCAAGGGCCTGTCGCTGGATCTGATGCGCCGCGACCGGGACTCCGAGAACGGCCTGATGGAGTTCATGGTCATCGAACTCCTGCAGCGGGCGCGGGAGCTCGGCATCGCCCAGGTCTCGCTGAACTTCGCGATGTTCCGCTCGGTCTTCGAACGCGGTTCCCGGCTCGGCGCCGGACCGGTGCTGCGGGCCTGGCGGTCGCTGCTCAGCTTCTTCTCGCGCTGGTGGCAGATCGAGTCGCTGTACCGCGCGAATGCGAAGTACCGCCCGATCTGGGAGCCTCGTTTCATGCTGTTCGAGAAGAGCAGTGACCTGTTGCGCATCGGCATCGCCAGTGCCCGCGCGGAGGGCTTCCTGGAGGCTCCCGGACTGCCCAAGTGGCTGAACCGCAAGCATCTGGAGAGCCGACGATGAACCGTGCGGCGCTGCGCCGCGCCGCACGCACCGAATGGGGACCGCTCGCCGCGACCGTGACGGACGCCCTCGCCCGCGACCGGCTGCGCGCGATCCCGATGACCCTCTCGGCGGTCGCCCTCACCATGGCCCTCCAGTGGGTGCAGAACCGGTCCTGGGGTTTCGGCCCGGTCCAGGCGGTGGGGTCGGTACGGGCCGAGCTGCCGTGGTGGCTGGCGCTGCTGCGGACGCCGCTGTCGCTGTTCGTCCCGGCCCTGGACCTGCCGGTCTGGGGCGCGCTGGCCCAGGTGCTGATCGTCTTCGGGATCGCGGAGATCTGCCTGGGCCGGTGGCGGACGCTCGGCATCGCCTACGTCGCCACGCTGGCCGGGACGATGTACGCACGGCTGGCCATCGCGCTGGGCCCCGGCTGGCTGGGGCTGCCGGCGGAGGCGGCGAAGGTGGTCGACACCGGCCCGTCGGCGGCCGTCGTCGGGCTGGCGGTGTACGTGTCCTGGCGGTACCGGGCCTGGGTCACCTGCGCGGTGGTGGCGGCGGCGATGGCGGCCGAGGTGGCCGTCAAGCCGAACCTGGCGGGCAAGGAGCACATCGCGGCCGTCGTGGCGATGCTGACGCTGAGCGCGGCGGACGAGCTGCGCGGGCGTCGCCGCAAGCCGCGGGACGACCGCTTCCGGGGCGGGCCGGGTGGCTCCGGGAGCGCCGGGGGCGCCGGGAGCGGGGGTCAGCGGTCGGGGGCGCCGGCGACGAGGTCGTGAAGGCGGTTGCGGACCGCGTTCCAGCGGGCGTCGTGCCGGTAGGCCCGCACCCGCGCCCGGCGGCGGGCGCGCGGGCGCCGGCGGTAGAAGCGGCGGGCCCACGGCGAGCCGGGCCGGGCCAGCCGCACCGCGCCGATCAGCGCGACCAGCGGCACCACCGCGCCGATGAGCGCTATCCGCGGCTTGCCCTTCGCCAGTGCGAACAGCGCGATGAGGAAGTTGATCAGGATGTTGGAGACCAGGATGCTGCGGCCGCGCAGTTCCTCCGGCGTCAGCTCGTTCACCCCGAAGGGCGAGAACCCGAAGAGGACCAGGCCGACCAGGGCCGCCGTCAGCACCACGATCTCGACGCTCTTGCGGCCCTGTTCGGTCCAGTAGACGTCGTCGAGGTGGAGGATCAGCGCGAACTCGTCCAGCACCAGCCCGGCGCCGGCGCCGAAGAGGACCGCCGCGACCAGCGCGCCCAGCCCGTGCCGGCCCGCCGCCACCGCGCCGAAGCCGCCGACCACCATCAGCACCACGCCGGGCACGACATGGTGGACGTGCAGGCCGCCGGGGCGGATGTTGCGGAAGGGGCCCTTGCCCGCGCGGATGAGCCGGGTGATGACCCGGGTGACGAGGAACGTCAGGACGAACGCGGTCAGGGCCGCCAGCAGGGGCAGCTTGCCCGGCTCGACGACGTTGCGGTCAAGCCAGTGTTCCATCGGACTCCCGCACTTCCGAACTCCGCCCTGACGTGCAGCCTATCGCCCGGCCGGGCATCCGCCCGCTTCCTCCGGACGCCTTCCCGGACGGGCCGGGGGGCGGTCCGGAGGACGGCCAAGGGGACGGTCGGGGGGCCGGGATACCCTGCCCGCGATGACCGACACGCCCCCTCCCGGCTCCCCCCGCGCCACCTCCGCCGACGCCCTCCGATTCGCCTTCGGCACGTTGACCGTACTGCCCGTCCGCCTCACCCGCTGGGACCGCGCGGCGGCGCGCGGGGGCATGCTCGCCGCCCCGCTCGCCGGGCTGCTCGTCGGCGCCTGCGCCGGTGCGACGGGCTGGCTCCTGCTGCTCCTCGGCACGGGCCCCGCCCTCGCCGCGGTGGCCGCCACCGCCGTCCCCGCGGTGCTCACCCGGGGGCTGCACCTGGACGGGCTGGCCGACGTCGCCGACGGGCTGGGCAGCGGCAAGCCCGCCGAGGACGCGCTGCGGATCATGAAGCAGTCGGACATCGGCCCGTTCGGCGTCGTCACCCTGGTGTTCGTCCTGCTCGGGCAGGCCGCCGCGCTGTACGGCCAGTACGCCGCCGGCGGGGCGCGCGGCGCCCTCGCCGCCCTGGTGGCGTCCGTCGCCGCGCGCTGCGCCCTCACCCTCGCCGCCCGCCGCGGCGTCCCCGCGGCCCGTCCCGGCGGGCTGGGCGCCGCCGTCGCCGGCGTGGTGCCCGTCCCCGCCGCGCTCGCGGTGACGGCCGCCGCCTGCTGCGCGGCGGCCGGCGCCGGCGCGCTCCTCGGCCCGGGCGCCGCGCTGCGCGCCGGGGCCGCCGTCCCGCTCGCCGTCGCGGCGGCCGAACTCCTGCTCCACCACTGCCGGCGCCGCTTCGGCGGGGTCACCGGGGACGTCTTCGGCGCCCTGGCGGAGACCGCCGCCACCACGGCCATGATCGTCACGACCCTGGGCTGAACGACCGTGCGGGGATAGGCTCGCGCCAGCCCGAAGGCCCGGAACCCGGCGGCGCACGCGCGGCGCATACGATGCGCGGTGGCGGCCGGCACAGGCCTCGCTGTGCTCTCAAGCCGTGGAACCTCAACGGAAGTAGGGACACCCACCACCGTGACTGCTCTCACTCTCAGCACCTCCGGCGCGGCGACGCTGCGCGCGGACGCCCTCGTCGTCGGTGTCGCCAAGGGCCCGAAGGGACCCGTCCTCGCGCCCGGTGCCGAAGCCGTGGACCAGGCTTTCGACGGAAAGCTGGCCGCCGTCCTGGAGACCCTCGGCGCCTCCGGCGAGGAGGGCGAGGTCACCAAGCTGCCGGCCCCGGCCGGCGTCAAGGCCGCCGTCGTGGTCGCCGCCGGTCTCGGCGGCGTCCCCGCCAAGGGTGACGGCTACGAGGGTGAGGCGCTGCGCCGCGCCGCGGGCGCCGCCGCCCGCGCCCTCACCGGCACGAAGAAGGCCGCCTTCGCGCTGCCCGTGACGGACGCGGACGACGTCGCCGCGATCGGCGAGGGCGCCCTGCTGGGCGCGTACACCTTCACCGCCTTCCGCAGCAACGGCGGCGGCAAGGGCGCCTCGAAGAAGGGCGAGCCGCCGGCCGACGCCGTGATCCTCGGCGGCAAGCCGCGCGACAAGGCGTTCAAGGCCGCCGTCGAGCGCGCCGCCGTGGTGGCCGCCGAGGTCAACCGCGCCCGCGACCTGATCAACACCCCGTCGAACGCCCTCCACCCGGCCGCGTTCGCCGCCCTCGCCCAGGAGGCCGCCAAGGAGCACGGCCTCAAGATCGAGGTGCTGGACGAGAAGGCCCTGCTCAAGGGCGGCTACGGCGGTCTGATGGGCGTCGGCCAGGGCTCCGCCAACCCGCCGCGCCTGGTCCGCCTCGGCTACACCCACCCGAAGGCGGAGAAGACCCTCGCCCTGGTCGGCAAGGGCATCACCTACGACTCGGGCGGCATCTCGCTCAAGCCGGCCGGCCACAACGAGACCATGAAGTGCGACATGAGCGGCGCCGCCGCCGTGTTCTCGGCCGTGCTGGCCGCCGCCAAGCTGGGCCTGCGCGTCAACGTCACCGGCTGGCTGGCCCTCGCGGAGAACATGCCGTCCGGCACGGCCACCCGTCCGGGCGACGTGCTGACCATGTACAGCGGCAAGACCGTCGAGGTGCTCAACACCGACGCCGAGGGCCGGCTGGTCCTGGCCGACGCCCTGACCCGCGCCTCGGAGGAGAACCCGGACGCGATCGTGGACGTCGCCACCCTGACGGGTGCCATGGTCCTCGCCCTGGGTGACCGCACCTTCGGTGTCATGGCCAACGACGACGCGTTCCGCACCGCCGTCTACGAGATCGCCGAGGCGGTCGGCGAGCAGGCGTGGCCCATGCCGATGCCCGCCGAGCTGCGCAAGACCATGGACTCCCCGGTCGCGGACATCGCCAACATGGGCGTCCGCAACGGCGGCGGCCTGATCGCCAGCCTGTTCCTCAAGGAGTTCGTGGGCGAGGGCATCACCTGGGCGCACCTGGACATCGCGGGCCCGGCCTTCCACGAGAGCGCCCCCTACGGGTACACCCCCAAGGGCGGCACCGGCTCCGCCGTCCGTACGCTCGTCCGGCTGGCCGAGCGCACCGCCGAGGGCGACCTGGGCTGAGCGGGCGGGCCGCGCCGGCCCGCTCGCGAAGCCGCCGCGCGGTCCCGGGAATGCGTCCGGGGCCGCGCGGCGTTCGCTCTGGACGAACGCCCCCGGGGTACCACGCCGGCGGACTTCTCTACGCGCGAGTAACCCATCGAAGGTGACGCATCAGTCGTCCCTCAGCCCGGCCCGGCGTCCCGCCGTCCGTCAACAAGTGCGAAGATGTTGTCTCGGCAGGACAGGGCCCCCAGTAATCACGGGCCGAAGCAAGAAGCGGCCGAACGACAGCCGCCGCCCGGTCATCGACGACCGGCAACGGCGTACCCATGCATGGAGGACGTGACGTGGCGAACGACGCCAGCACCGTTTTCGACCTAGTGATCCTCGGAGGCGGTAGCGGCGGTTACGCCGCTGCCCTGCGTGGAGCGCAGCTGGGTCTCGACGTCGCCCTGATCGAGAAGGACAAGCTGGGCGGCACCTGCCTGCACCGCGGCTGCATCCCCACCAAGGCTCTGCTGCACGCCGGCGAGGTCGCCGACTCCGCCCGCGAGAGCGAGCAGTTCGGCGTCAAGGCGTCCTTCGAGGGCATCGACATCGCGGGCGTCCACAAGTACAAGGACGACGTGATCTCGGCCCTGTACAAGGGTCTGCAGGGCCTGGTCGCCTCGCGCAAGGTCACCTACATCACCGGTGAGGGCCGCCTGTCCTCCCCCACGTCCGTCGACGTGAACGGGCAGCGCGTCGAGGGCCGTCACGTCCTGCTGGCGACCGGCTCCGTGCCGAAGTCGCTGCCGGGCCTGACCATCGACGGCAACCGCGTCATCTCCTCGGACCACGCGCTGGTCCTGGACCGCGTGCCGAAGTCCGCGATCGTGCTGGGCGGCGGCGTCATCGGCGTCGAGTTCGCCTCCGCGTGGAAGTCCTTCGGCACCGACGTCACCATCGTCGAGGCGCTCCCCCACCTCGTCCCGGTCGAGGACGAGAACAGCTCCAAGCTGCTGGAGCGCGCGTTCCGCAAGCGCGGCATCAACTTCTCCCTGGGCTCCCGCTTCTCCGGCGTGGAGTACACCGCCGACGGTGTGAAGGTCTCGCTGGAGAACGGCAAGACCTTCGAGGCCGAGCTGCTGCTCGTCGCCGTCGGCCGCGGCCCGGTCTCCCAGGGCCTGGGCTACGAGGAGGCCGGGGTCGCCATGGACCGCGGCTACGTCCTCGTGGACGAGTACATGCGCACCAACGTGCCCACCATCTCGGCCGTCGGCGACCTGGTCCCGACCCTCCAGCTCGCGCACGTCGGCTTCGCCGAGGGCATCCTGGTGGCGGAGCGGCTGGCCGGTCTCAACCCCGTGCCGGTCGACTACGACGGCGTGCCGCGCGTCACGTACTGCCACCCCGAGGTCGCCTCCGTCGGTATCACCGAGGCGAAGGCCAAGGAGCTGTACGGCGCCGACAAGGTCGTCGCCCTGAAGTACAACCTCGCGGGCAACGGCAAGAGCAAGATCCTCAAGACCGCGGGCGAGATCAAGCTCGTCCAGGTCAAGGACGGTGCCGTGGTCGGCGTCCACATGGTCGGCGACCGCATGGGCGAGCAGGTCGGCGAAGCCCAGCTGATCTACAACTGGGAGGCCCTGCCCGCCGAGGTCGCGCAGCTCATCCACGCGCACCCGACGCAGAACGAGGCCCTCGGCGAGGCCCACCTGGCCCTGGCCGGCAAGCCGCTGCACTCGCACGACTGAGTCCCGAGCGCACCACCATCCGCACTACTCGTAAGGAGCAACCGCATCATGGCGGTTTCCGTAACCCTGCCGGCGCTCGGCGAGAGCGTGTCCGAGGGCACTGTCACTCGCTGGCTCAAGGCCGAAGGTGACCGCGTGGAGGTCGACGAGCCGCTGCTCGAGGTCTCCACCGACAAGGTCGACACCGAGATTCCGGCCCCCGCGTCCGGCGTCCTCGCCTCCATCAAGGTGGCCGAGGACGAGACGGTCGAGGTCGGCTCGGAGCTGGCGATCATCGACGACGGCTCCGGCGCCCCGGCCGCTTCCTCGGAGGCTCCCGCCGCCGAGGAAGCGTCTTCCGAGGCCCCCGCTGCCGCCGCCGCTCCGGCGGGTGGCGCCACCGGTACCGACGTCGTGCTGCCCGCGCTGGGCGAGTCGGTCACCGAGGGCACCGTCACCCGCTGGCTGAAGGAGGTCGGCGAGGAGGTCTCCGAGGACGAGCCGCTGCTCGAGGTCTCGACCGACAAGGTCGACACCGAGATCCCGGCCCCGGCCTCCGGCGTCCTGCTGGAGATCGTCGTCGGCGAGGACGAGGTCGCCGAGGTCGGCGCCAAGCTGGCCGTGATCGGTGCCGCCGGTGCCGCTCCGGCCCAGGCCGCCGCCCCGGCCGCTCCGGCTCCCGCCGCCGCCGCTCCGGCCGCCCCCGCGGCCCCGGCTGCTCCGGTCGCCCCCGCCGCTCCGGCCGCCCCGGCGGCTCCGGCTCAGCCCGCGGCCCCGGCTCAGCCG
>NZ_JBPQTX010000271.1:0-9635 GCF_051386555.1 Streptomyces sp. URMC 126 | reverse complement strand
TATAAGAGACAGGCCGAGAGGAACCCCCCGCATGCCCGCCTCCGCCCGCCGCCGACCACGCGCGGCCGCCGTTCCCCTCCTGGCCCTGGCTCTCTCCCTGGCCCTGGCGTCCTGCGGCTACGGCTCCGCGAAGGACGAGACGCGCCCCGCCGGGCAGGCCGCCGAGGGCGCGCCGAAGCTCTCGGCCGACTCCGTCACCATCGGCTACTTCCCCAACATCACGCACGCCACCCCGCTCGTCGGCGAGCAGGAGGGCATCCTGCGGAAGGAACTGGGCGGCACCAAGCTGAAGTCGACCACGTTCAACGCGGGCCCGTCCGAGATCGAGGCGCTCAACGCCGGCTCGATCGACATCGGCTGGATCGGCCCCTCGCCGGCGATCAACGGCTACGTCAAGTCCAAGGGCGAGAACCTGCGGATCGTCTCCGGTTCCGCCTCCGGCGGCGTCAAGCTCGTCGTCGACCCGAAGAAGATCCGCTCCCTCGACGACGTCAAGGGCAAGCGGATCGCCACCCCGCAGAAGGGCAACACCCAGGACGTCGCCTTCCTCCACTGGATCGCGGGCCGGGGCTGGAAGGTGGACCCGAAGAGCGGCAAGGGCGACGTGTCGGTGGTGCGGACGGATAACAAGATCACCCCGGACGCGTTCAAGTCCGGTTCGGTGGACGGCGCGTGGGTGCCGGAGCCGACGGCGTCGAAGCTGGTGGCCGAGGGCGGCAAGGTGCTGCTGGACGAGGCGTCGCTGTGGCCGGGCGGGAAGTTCGTCATCACCAACGTCATCGTGTCGCGGACGTTCCTCGAACGGCACCCGGACGTCGTCGAAGCCGTGCTGCGCGGCTCGGTCCGCACCAACGCCTGGATCGCGGCGAACCCCGCGAAGGCGAAGGCGTCCGCGAACGCGGCGCTGAGGAAGCTGTCCGGCAAGGCGCTGCCCGCCGACGTGCTCGACCCGGCGTGGGCGTCCATCCGCACCACCGACGACCCGCTGGCGGCCACCCTGCGGGCCGAGGCCGACCACGCGGTCGCCGCCGGCCTGCTGGACAAGCCGGACCTGTCCGGCATCTACGACCTGGCTCCGCTCAACAAGGTCCTCAAGGCCGAGGGCAGGCCGCCCGTCGACGCGGCGGGGCTCGGCCGGCAGTAGGCGTACGACACGTCCCCGCACCACCGACCGCACACCAGGAGGTCCGGATGGCCCCGACCACGACCACCACGACCACCACCACGACCACCGGCAGCACCGGCACCCCCCTCGCACCGGCCGGCGACGCGCCGCCGCCCGCCGTCCGGATCGACCGCGTCCACAAGAACTTCGGCCGCTCCGGCGACGGCCGTCCGGTCCTGGAGGACATCACGCTCGACGTCCGCCCCGGCGAGTTCGTCTGCCTGCTGGGGGCCAGCGGCTGCGGGAAGTCCACGCTGCTGAACCTGGTCGCCGGGCTCGACCGGCCGTCGGCGGGCACCATCGACGTGCCGGGCGGCCGGCCGGCGCTGATGTTCCAGGAGCACGCCCTCTTCCCCTGGCTGACGGCGGGCCGCAACGTCGAGCTCGCCCTCCGGCTGCGCGGCGTGCCGCGGGCGGACCGGCGGGCGGAGGCCGAGCGGCTGCTCGACCTCGTCCGCCTCGGCGGCGCGTACCGCAAGCGGGTGCACGAGCTGTCCGGCGGTATGCGGCAGCGCGTCGCCCTCGCCCGGGCCCTCGCCCAGGACAGCCGGCTGCTGCTGATGGACGAGCCGTTCGCCGCGCTCGACGCCATCACCCGGGACGTGCTGCACCACGAGCTGACCCGGATCTGGTCGGAGACCGCGCTGTCGGTGCTGTTCGTCACGCACAACGTGCGCGAGGCGGTACGGCTGGGGCAGCGGGTCGTCCTGCTGTCCTCGCGGCCGGGCCGGGTGGCGCGGGAGTGGACGGTCGGCATCCCGCAGCCACGCCGCATCGAGGACGCGGCGGTCGCCGACCTGTCCGTGGAGATCACCGAGGAACTGCGTGGGGAGATCCGCCGCCATGGCAAGCACTGAGACCGCCTCCTCCGACCTCGCCGGGCTGGAGGCCGGGCTCGACGCCCTGGACGCCGTCCCGGTCGAACGCCCGCCGCTGCGGCGGGTGCTGCTGCACAAGGTGCTGCCGCCGGCCACGGCCGTCGTCCTGGTCCTCGCTGTGTGGAAGCTGCTGGTCGTCGCCGGGGTCACGGAGGACTACAAGCTGCCGGACCCGTCCGCCGTCTGGCACAGCCTGCGCGAACTGTGGCTGCAGGGAACGCTGTTCGACATCATCTGGACCAGCGTCTCGCGCGGCCTGCTCGGCTTCCTCGCCGCGCTCACCCTCGGCACGCCGCTGGGCCTGCTGGTGGCCCGAGTGCCGTTCGTCCGGGCGGCCATCGGGCCCATCCTCTCCGGCCTTCAGTCGCTGCCCTCGGTGGCGTGGGTCCCGGCGGCGGTCATCTGGCTGGGGATCACGGACGCGGCGATGTACGCGGTGATCCTGCTGGGCGCCGTCCCGTCCATCGCCAACGGGCTGGTGTCCGGCATCGACCAAGTGCCGCCGCTGTACCTACGGGCCGGCCGCACCCTGGGCGCGACGGGGGCCCGGGGCGCACGGCACGTCCTGCTGCCCGCGGCACTGCCGGGCTACATCGCCGGCCTCAAACAGGGCTGGGCGTTCTCCTGGCGCTCCCTGATGGCGGCGGAACTCATCGCCTCCTCCCCCGACCTGGGGCTGGGCCTGGGCCAGTACCTGGAGAACGCCCGCACCGACTCCGACATGCCGGGGGTGCTGCTCGGCATCCTGCTGATCCTTTTCGTCGGCATCGCCATCGACCTGGCGGTCTTCAGCCCCCTGGAACGCCGGGTGCTGCGCACGCGCGGGCTGGCGGCGAAGTGACCGGCTCCCTCCCGGCGCTGCTCCTCGTCGCCCACGGCAGCCGCGACCCGCGCCACGCGGCGACCGTCGCCGCCCTGCGCGGCCGGGTCGCGGCCCGCCTCCCGGGCGTACGGGTCGCGGCCGGCTTCCTCGACCTCCGCACCCCGGACGTCCCGACGGCCCTCGCCCGCCTGGCGGAGACCGGGGTACGAGCGGCGGTGGCCGTACCGCTGCTGCTGACGCACGCCTTCCACGCGGCGACGGACGTCCCGGCCGTACTGCGGGACGCGACGCCGCCGCAGATGACCGTCCGTCAGGCGCCGGTGCTGGGCCCGTCGCCGTTGCTTCTCACCGCTCTGGAGCGGCGCCTGCGCGAGGCGGGCGTCCCCGCGCACGCCCGCCGCACCACGGGCGTCGTCCTGGCCGCCGCGGGCTCCTCCGACCCGGCGGCCACCGCGGTGATCGAGAACCTGGCCCGGACCTGGCAGTCCACCGGCTGGCGCTCCGTCCGCCCCGCCTTCGCCTCGGCCGGCGGCCCCCGCACCGAGGACGCCGTCCGCACCCTCCGCGCCGAGGGCTGCGCCCACGTCGCCGTCGCCCGCTACGTCCTGGCCCCCGGCCGCCTCCCGGACCGCATCGCCACGGGCGCCGCCGCGGCGGGCGCCGACGCGGTGGCGGAGCCGCTGGGGGCGGCACGGGAGGTGGCGACACTGCTGGTGCGGCGGTACGAGGAGGGAGCGTGTACGGACATCAGGACGGCGGGGGAGCGCGCGGCGGCCTAGGCCGGGGCCACCGGCGGTCGCCCCGACCCCACCGGACGGAGCCCGCCTCCGCCCGGCCGGGCACGGCTCACCTCCGTCCCGCCGCCTCCGCTCGGAGTCGTTCCGCCTGGGCGCGGCCCACTTCCGACGCGCGGCGGAGGTAGTCGCCGATGACGGCGAGCTGTTCGTCGGTGTAGCCGGCCAGCACCTCGCCGAAGGCCCGGCTCGGTTCGTCCCACGCCGCGCGGACGGTGGCGAGGGATCCGGGGGCGAGGGAGACGAGGGCGCGGCGGCGGTCGGCGGGGTCGGTGCGGCGTTCGGCGAGGCCGGCCTTGATGAGGCGGTCGACGAGGCGGGTGGCGGAACCCGGGGTGAGGCCGGTGAGGCGGGCGATCTCACCGGTGCTCAGCGGGCGGTCCTGCTCGTCGAGGACGCCGACGCACTGGAGGTCGGTGGGGTGCAGGCCCAGGTGGTCGGCCAGCGCCTGGTTGAACAGGGTCCACACCGCGTAGTGGCCGCGGCTCTCGGCCTCGATCCGCGCGAGCAGTTCGGCGCGCCCCGGCACACGGTCTCCGTCGTCCGCCATGAAATCCCCTTGCGTCGGTCGATCTTTGCGCGACACACTCTTTGCGCGGCGCATGCTTTGCGTCGTCTCATGATGCTACGGAAGGCTCTCCCCTGATGACCACTCTCATCACCGGCGGCCGCGGCCGCGTGGCCCGCGCCCTCGTCGACCTCCTCCTCGCCGACGGCCGCCCGGTCCGCGTCGCCTCGAACGCGCCCGAGCGGCTGGACCTGCCGGACGGGACACCCACCGTGCGGTGCCCGCTCGGGGAGCCGGAGACGTTCCCCGCCGCCCTCGACGGTGTGACGTCGGTGTTCCTCTACGCGCAGGCGTCGCACGCCGACGCCTTCCTCGCGGAGGCGGCGCGGGCCGGGGTGGAGCACATCGTCCTGCTGTCGTCGACCGCCGCGCTGGTGCCGGAGGACGTCCGGAACCCGATCGCCGACACCCACCGGGACGCCGAGCGGGCGCTGGCGGCGTCCTCCATCCCCTCCACCGCGCTGCGGCCGGGCGGCTTCGCCACCAACGCGCTCGGGTGGGCCCAGGCCATCCGCTCCGAGGGCGTCGTCCGCCTCCCCTATCCCGAGGCGCACTCCGCCTCCATCCATGAGCGGGACATCGCCGAGGCCGCCCACGCGGTGCTCGTGTCCGAGGCCCATCGCGGTACCGGGCACACGCTCACCGGGCCGGAGTCGCTCACCTTCCGGGAGCACGTGGAGCACATCGGGCGCGCCGTGGGCCGGTCCCTGACCGTCGAGGCCGTCAGCCCGGAGGAGTGGAAGCAGGCGGTCTCCGCCTTCGTACCGGAGGCGTACGCGGACACGCTGCTCGACGCGTGGCGGGCCGCGGACGGCGTTCCGGACCGGGTCGCGCCCGGCGTGGAACTGCTGACCGGGCGGCCGGCCCGTACCTTCGCGACCTGGGCCGAGGAGCACGCGGCGGACTTCACCGCCTGAGCGGCCGCCCTCGGCACCCGGTGCGAACGTCCGCCGCCGTCGGGGTTCGGCGGGACCCCGGGTGCCCGGGCACCCCGCCGGAAGGACCGTCAGACGGACTCGGCCGCCGTCCCGAGCCCCAGGGCCAGCAGGACGCCGCCCGTGGCGCGTTCCAGGTTGCGGTGGACGCGGGGGCAGCGGAGCCAGGTCATGAAGCGGGTGGCGCCGAGGGTCACGAGCAGCAGCCAGGCGGCGGCGATGACCGCGTCGATCACGCCGAAGAGGAGGGTCGTGGCGAGCGGGGACGCGCCGTCCGGCAGGAACTGCGGCGCCACGGCGACGAAGAAGACGCCGACCTTGGGGTTGAGCAGACAGCTCAGCACGCCCTGCCGGAAGGCCGCGCCGGCGCCGAGCGCGCCGTCCTCGGGCACCAGGGCGGGCGGCGGCTCCTGGGAGAGGGCCACGGCGCGGCGCTGGGCCCAGAGCGCCTGGGCGCCCAGGAAGACGAGGTAGGCGGCACCGGCGAGCTTGACGAAGGTGAACGCCGCGTCCCAGCGCTGGAGTGTCGCCGCCAGTCCGAAGGCGGCGGCCACGCCCCAGCCGAGGGACCCCACCGCCGCCCCGAGGCCGGTGGCGGCACCGGCCCGGCGCCCGCCACGCAGGCAGTTGCGCAGCACGAGCACGAGGTCGGGTCCGGGAGAGACCGTCACCAGGAGGGAGAAGAGGGCGAAACCGAGTATCGCGGTCGTCATGCGGTGCTCCAGTCACACGTGGGTGATCGGAGCCTAATGCGGCCCGGAAGAGCGGTGCCGCCGGAGTCGCCGGGCGTTCCGCCGCCGTTCGCCGTCGCACGGGTGTCCCGGCGGGGGGAAGGGTGGCCGCCGTGCCCCGTGGGGGTGAGGCACGGCGGCCGAGGGGACCGTACCAGGCGGTCGGTCCCCCGTGCGTGCCGTCGTCCGGCGGCCGGACGGGCGGGAGGTGCCGGTACCGGCCCGCCACCGGTCGCCACCCGCGCTTTCCCGCTCGGCGATCCGTCCGTGGGGACGAATGTTCGACGGCTGGCGGTCGCGGTGGACGGTTGCCGGTGTCGGGCCGGGCGGCGGCAGACGGCAGAATGCCGGGGACACCCCTCACCGGAGTGCCGGGCGCGACCGCTCGCTTCCGGTCCCGGAGGGCGGAACGAGAGCGAGGATACGGACGGTGGCCGACGTGTCGGAGGCGGCATTCACGGAGCGGCGGGCGCGCGCCCTCCTGGCGGAGGCCGGGATGACAGAGCCGGCGGCACGCGAGGCGACGCTGCTCGCGCTGGGCGAGAACGCGGTGTTCGCGGCCGGCGGCCTGGTGGCGAAGGTCGGGCGGCACGCCTCGCTCGCCGACCGCGCGCGCCGCGAACTGCGCGTGGCCGCCTGGCTGGCGGAGAGCGGCGTTCCGGCCGTGCGGCCGGCCGAGGCGGACGTGGTGACGGCGGACGGGCATCCGGTGACCTTCTGGCACCGGCTCCCCGACGCCGTCCGCCCGGCGACCCCCGAGGACCTGGCCGGACTGCTCCGGCTCGTCCACGCCCTGCCCGCCCCGGACTTCGGCCTCCCGGAGCGGGACCTGCTCGGCGGGGTGGAACGCTGGCTGCGACTGGCCGGGGACGCCATCGACCCGGCCGACGCGGCGTACCTGCGGGAGCGGCGCGACGGCTTCGCGGCGGCGGCCGCCGCGCTCGTCCCGCACCTCCCGCCGGGCCCGGTCCACGGCGACGCGCTCACCCGCAACGTCCACGTCGGGCCGGACGGGCCCGTCTTGGTCGACCTGGAGACCTTCGCCGCCGACCTGCGCGAACACGACCTGGTCGTCATGGCACTCAGCCGCGACCGCTACGGTCTCGACCCGGCGGCCTACGACGCCTTCGTCCGCGCCTACGGCTGGGACGTCCGCGAGTGGGACGGCTGCGCGGTCCTGCGCGGCGCGCGCGAGACGGCGAGCTGCGCCTGGGTCGCCCAGCACGCCCCGGGGAACCCGGCGGCACTGGCCGAGTTCCGTCGGAGGGCGGCGTCCCTGCGGGACGGCGATCCGACGGTGCGGTGGCGGCCGTTCTGACCCCGCGGAACGCCGGCGGCGGAAGCCGGGGGACGCGGGAACGGCCTCCGTCGGCGGCGGTCTCCGGCCCTCCTTCACCACGAGGGCCGGCGCGGCGGAGCGTCCGCCGCGGTGAGCCGGTGGCGGCACCCCCGGCCTGGCCCGCCTCACCGATGCCCCTACGAAGGCCGTCAACTTCCTGCCGCACGCCGCCGGCGGCGGAAGCCGGGAGGCGCGCGAACCGCCTCCGTCGGCGGCGGTCTCCCGGCCCTCCTTCACCACGAGGGCCGGTGCGGCGGAGCGTCCGCCGCGGTGAACCGGCGGCGGCACCGCCGTCGCTGTCGGCAGCCCCCGGCCCGGCCCGCCTCACCGAAGCCCCGACGGAGGCCGTCAACTCCCGCTGCCGCACGCTGCCGGCGGCGGAAGCCGGGACGCGCGGGAACCGCCCCCGTCGGCGGCAGTCCCCCTGCCCTCCTCCAGCGCAAGGGCCCGTGCGGCGGAGCGTCCGCCGCGGTGAACCGGTAACGGCACCCCCGTCGCTGTCGGCAGCCCCCGGCCCGGCCCGCCTCACCGAAGCCCCGACGGAGGACGTCAACTCCCGCTGCCGCACGCCGCCTTGACGACCTCACCCGGGCCGTCACGCCGCGTGCACGCCCACAGCACGAGCGCGAGGCAGCTGAAGGCCGCGCCCAGCGCGCACACCGCTCCCCAGCCGGCCGTCGCGTAGAGGGAGGTCGCGGCGACGGCGCCGGTGGCGCTGCCGATCGAGTAGAAGACCATGTAGCCGCCGATCAGCCGGCTGCCCGCGTCCGGGCGCAGCGCGTGGATCAGGGTCTGGTTGGTGACGTGGACCGCCTGCACGGCGAGGTCGAGGAGGATCACGCCGAGGAACAGGGCCCACAGCGAGTGGCGGGTGAACGCCAGGGGCACCCATGAGACGGTGAGGAGCGCCAGGGCGATGCCGGTGGTCCGCCGGGAGTGCCCGCGGTCGTTCAGGCGGCCCGCGGCGGTCGCGGCGAGGGCGCCGGCGACGCCGATCAGCCCCAGCGCGCCGATCGCGCTGTGGGACAGGGAGTACGGAGCCTCGCTGAGCGGCAGCGCGACGCTGCTCCACAGGGTGCTGAAGGCGGCGAACACCAGCAGCCCGAACAGGGCTCGCTGTCGCGGCAGCCGTTCCCGCGCGAACAGGGTGACCGTGGAGCGCAGGAGCCGTCCGTAGCCCAGGGGGGCCGGCGGGGCGGCGCGGTGGCGCGGCAGTATGCGGTGCAGGACCAGGGCGAGCACGGTGGTGAGCGCCGCCGAGGCGAAGTAGACGGAGCGCCAGCCCGCGAGGTCGGCCAGGAGGCCGGACGCGGTGCGGGCGAGCAGGATGCCGGCGACCACGCCGCTGGTGACCAGGCCGACGACCCGTCCGCGCTCGGCGGGAGGCGCCAGGGACGCGGCGAAGGCGACCAGCGTCTGCGTGACGACCGCGAATATCCCGACCGCCGCCATGCCGACGAGCAGCACCGCCGCCGTGCGGGCGGTGGCCACCACCAGGAGCGCCGCGACCAGGAGGAGCAACTGGCCCACGATGAGCCGTCGGCGGTCGGCGATGTCGCCCAGCGGCACGAGGAAGAAGAGCCCGGCCCCGTACCCGACCTGGGTGAGGGTGACGACGACGCCGACGAGCCCGGGGCTCATGGCGAGGTCCCGGCCGATCGTCACCAGGAGCGGCTGGGCGAAGTAGACGTTGGCGACCGCCGCCCCGCAGGCGACGGCGAACAGGACGACGACGCGCCGGGACAGGGCGAGGGCCGGGCCCTCCTCCCGTCCCCGCGCCGCCGTCCGCCGCGTCATGGCACCGGCGTCACCGGGCATGGACACCCCCCACTGTGGTTTCAACTTGCTACCGAGGGGCCGACAGTAAACCGCTTGGTAGCATGTTGCAACCATCAGGAGAGTGAGGACGCCATGGTGAGCAGGAAACGCTTCGACGACAGCGACTGCCCCGTCGCCCGGTCGGTGGACGCGATCGGCGACTGGTGGTCCCTGCTGATCGTGCGGGACGCCTTCGACGGGAGCCGGCGGTTCGGGGAGTTCCAGCGCAGCCTCGGCGTGGCCAAGAACATCCTCACCGCGCGCCTGCGCACCCTGGTGGCCGGCGGCGTCCTCGCGTCCGTCCCCGCCTCGGACGGCAGCGCCTACCGCGAGTACGTCCTGACCCCGAAGGGCGAGGCGCTGTTCCCCGTCATCGTGGCCCTGCGGCAGTGGGGCGAACAGCACTTCTTCGCACCCGGCGAACCCCACTCACGGCTGGTCGACCGCCGCCGGGGCCGCCCGCTCCGCGCGCTGGAGGTGCTGTCCGCCGACGGACGGCCCCTGAAACCGGACGACACCGCCGTCCACAAGGTCGCCGACGCGTGACCCCGCCCCCGCCGGCCACAGGTCACCAACACGCGACC
>NZ_JBPQTX010000270.1:0-9790 GCF_051386555.1 Streptomyces sp. URMC 126 | reverse complement strand
GGCGACCTGTCGCAGAAGATCACGGTGGACGCGCGCGGCGAGATCCTCGCCCTGAAGAACACCATCAACACGATGGTCGACCAACTCTCCGCCTTCGCCGACGAAGTCACCCGCGTCGCCCGCGAAGTCGGCACCGAGGGCAGACTCGGCGGCCAGGCCGACGTCAAGGGCATCTCGGGGACGTGGAAGAACCTCACCGAGTCGGTCAACGTGATGGCCGACAACCTGACCGCCCAGGTGCGGTCGATCGCCCAGGTCACGACGGCGGTGGCCAAGGGCGACCTCTCGCAGAAGATCAACGTCGGGGCCCGGGGGGAGATCCAGGAGCTGAAGGAGACCATCAACACGATGGTCGACCAGCTCTCCTCCTTCGCGGACGAGGTCACGCGGGTCGCCCGCGAGGTGGGTACCGAGGGAAACCTCGGGGGCCAGGCGACCGTGCGCGGCGTCTCGGGCACATGGAAGGACCTGACGGACAACGTCAATGTGATGGCGTCCAACCTCACCGGCCAGGTGCGGTCGATCGCCCAGGTGGCGACGGCGGTGGCCAAGGGCGACCTGTCGCAGAAGATCACGGTGGAGGCGAAGGGCGAGGTCGCCGCGCTCGCCGACGTGATCAACCGGATGGTCGACACGCTGTCGGCGTTCGCCGACGAAGTCACCCGGGTCGCCCGGGAGGTGGGCACCGAGGGGATGCTCGGCGGCCAGGCGCGCGTGCCCAACGTGGCGGGCACTTGGAAGGACCTCACCGACAACGTCAACTCGATGGCGAACAACCTCACCGGCCAGGTCCGCAACATCGCACAGGTCACCACGGCGGTCGCCAACGGCGACCTGACCCGCAAGATCGACGTGGATGCCCGCGGCGAGATCCTGGAGCTGAAGACCACCATCAACACGATGGTCGACCAGCTCTCGTCGTTCGCCGCCGAGGTCACCCGCGTCGCCCGCGAGGTCGGCAGCGAGGGCCGGCTGGGCGGCCAGGCGGAGGTCGAGGGCGTCTCGGGCACCTGGAAGCGGCTCACCGAGAACGTCAACGAGCTGGCCGGGAACCTCACCCGTCAGGTGCGGGCGATCGCCGAGGTCACCAGCGCGGTCGCGGAAGGCGACCTGACCCGGTCGATCACCGTCGAGGCGTCCGGCGAGGTCGCCGACCTCAAGGACAACATCAACGCGATGGTCCGGTCCCTGCGCGAGACCACCCGCGCCAACCAGGAGCAGGACTGGCTCAAGTCCAACCTGGCGCGGACGTCCGGCATGATGCAGGGCCACCGCGACCTCACCCTGGTCGCGCGGCTGGTCATGGAGGAGCTGGCCCCGCTCGTCGGCGCGCAGTACGGCGGTTTCTACCTCGCCGAGGAGGCGGACGACGGCCCGTCGCTGCGCATGATCGGCGCGTACGGGCACCCGGAGCGCGGCGACGGGGCGGACGCGCCGCGGTTCTCCTTCGGGCAGTCGCTCGTCGGGCAGGCGGCCGCCGGGCGCCGGACGATCGCGGTGGACGACCTGCCGCCCGGGTCGGTCACCGTGCCGTCCGGGTTCGGGCTGATCGAGCCGTCGCACCTGGTGGTCCTGCCGATCGTGGTCGAGGACCAGGTGCTCGGCGTCATCGAGCTGGCCTCCGTCCACCGTTTCACGCCCGTGCAGCGGGACTTCCTGGAGCAGCTGCGCGAGACCATCGGTGTCAACGTCAACACCATCGTCGCCAACGCCCGGACCGACGAGCTCCTCGACGAGTCGCAGCGGCTGACGGCCGAGCTCCAGGCCCGCTCCGAGGAACTCCAGGTCCGGCAGGAGGAGTTGCAGCTCTCCAACGCCGAGCTGGAGGAGAAGGCGGCGCTCCTCGCCCGCCAGAACCGGGACATCGAGACCAAGAACCTGGAGATCGAGCAGGCCCGCCAGGAGCTGGAGACCCGCGCGCAGGAGCTCGCGCTCGCCTCCAAGTACAAGTCGGAGTTCCTGGCCAACATGAGCCACGAGCTACGCACTCCGCTGAACAGCCTGCTGATCCTGGCGCAGTTGCTGTCGCAGAACCCCAGCGGCAACCTCACCGGGAAACAGGTGGAGTACGCGGAGATCATCCACTCGGCCGGCTCCGACCTGCTCCAGCTCATCAACGATATCCTCGATCTGTCGAAGGTCGAGGCGGGGAAGATGGACATCTCCCCGGAGTGGGTGCCGCTGCGCCGGCTGCTCGCCTATGTTGAGTCGACGTTCCGGCCGATGACCGGCCAGAAGGGCCTCGGCTTCGACGTACTGACCGAGCCCGGCGTGCCCGTCGCCCTGCTGACGGACGACTCGCGCCTGCGCCAGGTGCTGCGCAACCTGCTGTCCAACGCGGTGAAGTTCACCGAGACCGGCCAGGTGGAGCTGATCATCGAGCCCGTCACCGGCTCGGAGCTGCCGCCCGCCGTGCGGCGCCACGGCGCAGCGGTCGCCTTCCGGGTGCGGGACACCGGCATCGGCATCGCCGAGCACCAGCTGGAGGCCATCTTCGGCGCGTTCCAGCAGGCGGACGGCACCACCAGCCGCAAGTACGGCGGCACCGGGCTCGGTCTGTCGATCAGCCGGGAGATCGCGTACCTGCTCGGCGGCTCGATCATCGCCGAGAGCGTGCCGGGCGAGGGCAGCACGTTCACCCTCTATCTGCCGGTGGCCCGGCCGGACTTCCACGAGCTGGCGGCCCACTCCCCCGACGGCGAACCGCTCGCCGGAGCCGGGACGGCGGACGCGGAAGGGGCGCGGCCCGGCCTGCCGGAGAGCGCGCCGCCCGTGCCGCGCCACCGGCGGCTGCTCGTCATCGAGCAGCAGCCGCGCGGACTGCTGTCGATGGTGGCCGAGAGCGCCCGCGCCGGCCTCGTGCCCGCCGACGGCGGGACGACGCCGGACACGGTCGACATCATCAGCGCGGTCGGCGCGCAGGAGGCGGCGACCGTCCTCGCCACCGAGGTCTGCCACTGCGTGGTGCTGGATCTCGACATGCCGGACGAGGAGGTGCTGCGGTTCGTGGAGGCGTTGAGCGCCGATCCGGCGCTGCGCACGGTCCCCGTGCTGGCGCACAACAGCAGGACGGTGGGGCCGGAGCGGGAGCGCGAGCTCCAGGAGCGGTTCGGCGGCCGTCCGCTGGATCTGCTGTCCAGCCTCGACGAGCTGCGGCAGCGGATCGCCCTGCACCTGTCGGCCGCCCGGCCCGGCGACGTCCCGCCGGCCGCGTCCGCGAGCCGGGGGACGCGCCCGGCCGCCGCGGAGCCGCGGGGGCGGGGCCACGACCCGGTGCTCGCCGGCCGGACGGCCCTGGTCGTCGACGACGACGCGCGCAACCTCTACGCCCTCACCGGCATGCTCGAACTCCAGGGCATGACGGTGCTGCACGCCGAGAACGGGCGGGCGGGGATCGAGGCGCTCACCACCCATCCCGAGGTGGACATCGTGCTGATGGACGTGATGATGCCGGAGATGGACGGGTACACGGCCACGGCCGCCATCCGCGCCATGCCCGCCTACGCGGAGCTGCCCATCATCGCGGTCACCGCCAAGGCCATGCCGGGCGACGAGGAGAAGACGATGGCGTCGGGGGCGAGCGACTACGTCACCAAGCCGGTCGACGCGGACGATCTGATCGCCCGTATCCGCCGCAGGCTGGCGCCGTGAGCTCCGGGCCGCCGTCCGGCGTCCGCCGCCCGTATCGTCCGTGCTGTCCGTACCACCCATGTCGTCGGAACCGCCGGCGCCGTCACCGAGGAGCGTCGTAAGTGGAAAGCCACCGGCGGGACATCCCCTCCCGCGACGACCTCCCGTCCCGCGACGACGTCCCCTTCCCCGGCGGTGCCGCCCCGGGCGGCCCGGTGCCGGCGCCGCGTTCCGGCACCGGCTCCCGGCCCGTCGCCGGTGCCGGAAGCGCGCCGGACGACGGCCCGGCCGGGGAGTCCGCGGGCGCGCTCGTACCCGCCGCGTACCCGGTCCGGACGTATGCCGGGGAAGCGGTCGCGGAGACCGCCTCGGAGCTGGGGCGGCTGGCCGCCACGGTGGCGCGGCTGCGTGAGGAGGTGCTGCGGGCCCACGCCGAGGCGGACGGGCGGGCGCTGCTGGAGATGGCCAAGGGTGTGCTGGTGGAGCGGTTGCGGTTGAGCCCGGTCCAGGCCGCACGGCAACTGGTCGAGCTGGCCGGGGCCGCCGGCGTCCCGCCGCTGGAGCTGGCCGCCGACATCGTCAACCAGGCGGCGCGGGACCGGCTCTCCGAGGCGGCGCACGACTTCCTCGCCCGGACGGCCGGGGACGCCGAGGACCCCGAGGGTGGCGCGGAACCGGATGGCGACGCGGCCGGTGCCTCGGTCGCGGTGCGGCTGCGGACGGCCGAGAGCGGCGCGCTCGCCGCCGGTGACACCCAGGCCGTCGCCCGGTCGCTGCTGGAGCACGCCCTGACGCCGCTCGGCGCGACGGCCGTCGCGATCTGGGTGGCCGGGTCCGGCGGTTCCCTGCACCTGGCGGGGTACGCGGGCATCCCGGCGGACGAGGCCGTGCGCTGGCACTACGTACCGCCGGGAGTGGCGACCCCCGCCCGGCGGGCGCTCGCCGCCCGGGACCAGCTGTGGTTCGAGGACCTGTCCGCCACCGGGCTGCCGTCGGTGGCCCACCGGCTGCTGCCGGGCGGCGGCCGGGTCACGGTGCCGGTCGAGACGCAGGGGCGCATCCTCGGGGTGCTGGAGATCTGCTGGCCCGGCGCCCCAGGCCGGCGGCTGCCCGCCGTGCGGCGACAGATCGACGCGCTCGCCGAGCTCGTCGCGCACACGCTGGAGACGCTCCCCGCCGCTCCGGCCGGCCGTCCGATGCCGGTGCCGGCCGGCCCCGGTCCGGACCTCACCGAGCTGGCCGACAGCCTCTACGACCCGGCGCTGGTGCTGCGGGCCGAGTCCGACGCGCAGGGGCGGCTGGTCGACTTCCGCATCCGGCACGCCAATCCGCGCTTCACCGACCCGGCGGGCCGGCCGCGCGGCGCGGTCGCCGGTGCCCTGTTGCTGGAGGCGTATCCCCTGGCGGCGGAGGAGAACGGGCTGTTCGCCAAGGTGGAGCACGTCCACGCCACCGGCGAGCCGTTCCGCGCCGAGGGGATGCCGTTCACGGCGATCGTCGGGCAGGTGCGGGTGCCCACCACGACGGACGTGAGCATCAGCCGGCACGGCGGTGAGGTGCTGCTCGTCTGGCGGCCCGCCGGCGAGCCGGCCCGCCTGGCCCATCTGCTGCGGCACGCGCAGCGGCTGGGCCGGATCGGCGGTTTCGAGGAGGATTACGTCACCGGCCGGATCCTCTGGAGCGAGCAGCTCTTCTCCCTGCACGGGCTGCCGGCGACCGCGCCGGCGGTCCCCCTGGAGCAGCTCTCCAGCCTCGCCCACCCCGACGACACCGCCGCCATCGGCCGCTTCCTGCGCACCGTGCTGCACCACCGCAGGCCCGCGTCGACCGCCTTCCGGCTGCAGCGGGCCGACGGCATCACCCGGCAGATCCGCGTCGTCGCCGAGCCCGTGCTGGACGCCGACGGCCGGCTCGTCGCGGTACGCGGAGCGTTCCAGGACATCTCGGCCCAGCACTGGACCGAGGTGGCGCTCGCCGCCACCCGCGACCAGCTCGCCTACAGCGAGCAGCGGACGGCCGAGCGGAACCGGCTGGCGCGGCAGCTCCAGCAGGCCATCATGCCGCCCGCGCACGGCCCGATCGACGCCCCGGACCTGGACATCTCGGTGCGCTACCGGCCGGCCGAGGACGACAGCCTCGTGGGGGGCGACTGGTACGACGCGATCGTGCTGCCGTCCAAGCGGGTCCTGCTGTCGGTGGGGGACGTCGCCGGGCACGGCATCGAGGCGGCGACGGGCATGGTCGCCCTGCGCAACGCGCTGCGGGGCCTGGCCACCACGGGCGCCGGCCCGGCCCAGCTCCTGGGCTGGCTCAACCTCGTCGCCCACCACCTCACCGACCAGGTCACCGCCACGGCGATCTGCGCGCTGTACGACACGGAGACCCGGGTGCTGAGGTGGGCCCGCGCGGGCCACCTGCCGCCGGTGCTGATCCGCGGCGGCCGGGCGGAGACCATTCCGCTGGTGCGGGGGCTGCTGCTCGGGGCCATCGGCGAGACGGAGTACGAGGAGGGTGAGATCCAGCTCGAACAGGACGACGTCCTGCTGCTGTACACCGACGGGCTGATCGAGCGGAAGGACCGCTCCCTGCAGGACAGTCTGGACCAGCTGGTGGCGACCGCGGCGCGGGGCGGTGCCACCCTGGAGCAGCGGCTGGACCGCCTGCTCACGCACAGCGGTTCGGACACGGACGACGACACGTGTGTGGTGGGCGTGCGGCTGCGCTCGCCGGATCCGGTGAGCTGAGCCGAGCCGGCCCGTCCGGCGTTCAAGGGCTCGGGGGGTGGGGGACCCCCGCGAAAAGCGGTGAAGGGGCGGGCCGGGGCGCTCCCCGCCCGGGGCCGCCCGACGCCGGCGCATCACCCCGTCCGGCGCGGGCACCCGTGCGACCATGGGAAACGTGGAAGACCTCAGCGCGGTCGAGCGGCATCTGACCCACCGCTTGGCCTCCTGCCGCCATCCCCTCGTCGAGCGGGCCCGCCCGGTGATCGGCGAGGCGGCGGAGCACACCAAGCTGTGGTGGGGTGCGGCTCTCGCCCTGGCCGCCTGTGGCGGGTTCCGGGGCCGGCGGGCCGCCGTGGCCGGGCTGACGGCCATGGGGGCGGCGGAACTGCTCTCGAACGGCGTCGTGAAACCGCTGCTCCGCCGGCGGCGTCCGCCGCGGGAGCTCGTCCCGCACGACGGCGTCGAGGAGCGCCCCGACAGCTCGTCGTTCCCCTCGGGACACACCGCGGCCGCCGTCGCCTTCTGCGCCGCCGTCGGCCGGGCCTGGCCGTGCGCGGGCGCGCTGTGCGCCGTGCCGACCGCGCTGGTCGCCGCCGAGCGGGTGCACAGCGGCGCGCACTACCCCAGCGACGTCGCCGCGGGCGCGGTCCTGGGCGCCGCCTCCGCCTGGGCCACGGGCCGGCTGCCCCGGCTGTCGGTTCGCCTGGCGCGGCACCTGCTCCCGGTCTGACGGGCCCGGTGGGAAGCGGCGCGGAGGCCGTTCGCCGGGACCGCCCGACGGACGTCGCCGACGGGATGTGAAGATGGCTGGCATGTACATCCAGCGCAGGAACAACGTGACGGTCACGGGCCCCGCCGACGGACCGGCGGTGGTGCTCGCGCACGGTTTCGGGTGCGACCAGAACATGTGGCGCCTGACCGTTCCGGCCCTGGCCGAACGGTACCGGGTGGTGCTGTTCGACTACGTCGGCTCCGGCGGCTCGGACCTGTCCGCGTGGAGCGAGGAGCGGTACTCCTCGCTGGACGGCTACGCCCGTGACGTGGTCGAGGTGTGCGAGGAGCTGGATCTGGAGCGGGCGGTGTTCGTCGGGCACTCGGTCAGCGCCATGGTCGGGGTGCTGGCGGCACGGGACGCCCCCGAGCGGATCGGGGCGCTGGTGATGGTCGGCCCCTCGCCGTGCTACATCGACGACGGCGACTACCGCGGCGGGTTCGGCGCGGAGGACATCGAGGAGCTGCTGACCTCGCTGGAGTCCAACTACCTCGGCTGGTCCTCCGTGATGGCCCCGGTGATCATGGGCAATCCGGACCGTCCGGAGCTCGGGCGGGAGCTGACCAACAGCTTCTGCGCCACCGACCCGGACATCGCCCGCGTCTTCGCCCGGACGACGTTCCTGTCGGACAGCCGCGAGGACCTCAAGAGCGTGGCCGTGCCGACCCTGGTGCTGGAGTGCTCCGAGGACGTCATCGCGCCGCGCGAGGTGGGCGCCTTCGTGCACCGGGCGATCCCCTCGTCCCGCCTGGTCACCCTGGCCGCCACCGGGCACTGCCCGCAGCTCAGCGCCCCGGAGGCCACCGCCGAGGCCATCCTCGCCTTCCTGGCGGAGCTGCCGTGAACCGCCCCAGGGGCGAGGGCCCGGAGCGCTCCGGCGCCGGCGACCGGGCGCACACCGACGCGGCGTTCACCGCCCTGCTGGAGGACAGCGCGGAGGAACTGTACGAGTCGGCCCCCTGCGGCTATCTGTCGACGCTGATGGACGGCACGATCGCCAAGATCAACGCCACGCTGCTGGACTGGCTGGGCCTGGAGCGAGCGGCCGTGGTGGGGCGCCGGCGCTTCACCGACCTGCTCACCGTCGGCGGGAAGCTGTACCACGAGACGCACTTCGCGCCGCTGCTGCGGATGCAGGGCGAACTCCGGGGCATCGCGCTGGAGATGAAGACCGCCGACGGCGGCAGGCTGCCGGTGCTGGTCTCCTCCGTGATCAAGTTCGGGGGGACGGGCGAGCCGCTGCTGATCCGCACCACCGTCTTCGACGCCCGCGACCGGCGCGCGTACGAGGAGGAGCTGCTGCACCGCCGCCAGGAGGCCGAGCGGGCCCGCGCCGAGGCCGAGCGCGCGCACGCGGAGGCCGAGGAGGCCCGCCGGCAGGCCGAGGCCGACCGGGTCCGGCTGGCCGACGCGCTCGCCGTGCTGCAGCGGTCGCTGCTGCCCGACTCCCTGCCCGCGGTGCCCGGCCTGGAGACGGCCGTGTACTACCACACCGCCTCGGCGGACCGGCTGGGCGGCGACTTCTACGACCTGTTCCCGCTGGACGGCAAGCGCTGGGCGTTCTTCCTCGGCGACGTGTGCGGCAAGGGCCCGCAGGCCGCCTCGCTGACCTCGCTCACCCGCTACACCCTGCGCGCCGCGGCGCTCCACGACCCCGACCCCGCCGCGGCGTTGACCACGCTCAACGCCGTCCTGCACGACCGGTACGCCGGCGGCGGCGATCCCCGTTACTGCACGGTGATCTTCGGGGTGGTCGAGCCCGGCGCCGACGGCGAGGGCGCCGCCGTGCACCTCGCCTCCGGCGGCCATCCCCCGGCCCTGGTACTGCGCGCCGACGGCCGCGCCGACTACCTGCCGACCCCCGGCGGACTGCTCGTCGGTATCCTGCCCACCGCCCCGGTCGGCACCGCCCGGCTGACCCTCGGCCCCGGTGAGACGCTCCTGCTCTACACCGACGGCCTCACCGAGGCCCGGACCGGGCCGAACCGCGACGATCTGTACGGGGAGGACGCCCTGCGCGCCTTCGCCGCCGACCGCGCGCCGGCCTCGCCCCAGGAGACGATCGCCGCGCTGACCGGGCTGCTGGAGAGCTTCGGCGACGGCCTGGACGACGACACCGCGCTCCTCGCCCTCGGCGTCCCCGCCGCCTCCCGTCCGCCCGAGCGTCCGACACCGCCTCCGACCCCGTGAGTCCCCCCGCACACACCATGAGCCTTCTGCACATCACCCACCGCGACACCGCCGCCGGTCCCGTCCTGCACGTGGCCGGCGACCTCGACTACGAGCGGGCCCCCGCCCTGCGCCGCCAGGTGGCCGGCCTCGCCCTGCGACCGGACCAGTGCCTGGTCGTCGACCTGTCCGGGCTGGAGTTCTGCGACTCCACCGGCATCACGGCGCTCCTCGCCGCCCGCCAGCACGCCCTCGCCGCCGGCGCGGGCATCGCCCTGAGCTCCGTCCCCGCGAACACGCTGCGCGTGCTGCGCGTCGTCGGGCTCGACCGGGTCTTCACGATCCGGGAGGGCTGAGGGGCCGGGAGTCGGCCGGCCGTACGACGGGCCGCATGACCGCCGTCACGTGAGTGAACTCACCACGGAAAACGGACTTTTCGCCTCATTGGCGCATTTAAGCTGTACGGATGCCCTCCGCCCCGGCCCCCGCCTTGCCC